>NZ_JPOQ01000047.1 GCF_000735045.1 Ferrovum myxofaciens | reverse complement strand
GATTGCAGTGCTGAGGCGCGCAACCCCCTGTCCATCATTGTCGAATCGCCCTGTTTTTGTGTTTTCCCCACCTCACCACCAAGGAAAATCCTGGGTGGCTGGGAGAGGCGAATGTCTAAAGTTCAGTAAGCCTGATCTCTCGGAATGATTCCCCAGTTGGAAGAGTGTGGGCAGGTGATGGAATCCGGGCCAGGCAATATGACTGACAAGGACATTGCCAAGCGCTTCGGTTATTGCAGAACCACCGCCAGGCGACGCTGGCAGAGGGCTTTGCAGATGGTGACCGATGAATTACTTTAGGGAAAAAGCTTCATGAGGAACCGATAAAACTGCCAGTAAGAGGCATCGAAGGTGGGTCGCTCCTACTCGGTACTCCGAAGCCAGATGAACTGGTTACTGCCTTCTTCGAATAACGCAAGGGTCAGCGCCAAGTCGGCCATCTGTATAACCTACTGTAATTTCATCAGTTCACTAGTTCACTGTAAACCTTGAAACTAGGGAATGAGGCGATTTGTCGGAAAAATTTACACATTCACCAATATTCATATGGGCATTATTTTTAATCAGTTGTATATAATGTGAAAATATTTTATGGCATAAATATTGCTTTAATGCTGTTCGGAATATGGGATATTGAGAGAATGTTTTTTGGGACTAAAATCACGAGTGAAGGGGGAGCCAAAATGCACAGAGAAGGGTTGAGACAACTGCGTTTCAAAACCACTAAGGTAGCGCTTTTTTGCGGGATTATGTCCATAGTGGCCAGTTTCAATACCAGCGCCTCCACGGTTGCTTGTATTGGTGAAACCCCTTGCGGAACAAGTGGAACAAACAACTTCGGAAGTGGATATTCGGATTCCCTCTATCATGTTGTATCTCCAGTACCTAATGCTAATGGATTTTTGTATAGCCTCACGTTTTCTGGAACAACGGACTCCCTGAAAAGCCTCGAAATTCCGTTATTCAATGCAACGGATGCCTATTCGTTCACAGGGCCATCAGGTTGGTCGTCAACCATAGTGACGTCAAGGCAGTCAAGTTGGAACTGGTCCTATAGCGGAGGAACAATTAACAACGGAAAAACAATTTTCAATGCCTCCAGCAATGTCATCAATGCCGTGGTATCTTTTTCCGGTCCTTCCGTTTTTTTGAGCAGTGACCCAACATTCAGTTTTACCAGCAATTTTGCGCCAGTTATGGCCCCCTATCAGTTGGCTCTCAGTGGTGGTGGAACTGCCTTCGTCGATCCTCCTATTCCAGGCCACCCTGTGCCCGAACCCGCTTCCTTATTGCTCATCGGGGTGGGGCTCCTGGGTTTGGTGTCAGTTTTCAAGCGTAAGGGAACGACTTCCGAGTTTCATTGAAAACCATTTTGAAATAAGTGGACCGGAGATGATGTGTCCGTCCCGTCCTGAAAATATGGCGAAGCTTTCCGGGACAAGACTGCAGATGGGAAATCAGGGCACATCAAAGAATTGGGGGCAACATTTGTAGGGTAGAGGATATTGGGTGGCATCAAGCAGGAACGTGACGGATTGAGGTGTGGAAGAAATACATTGAGGATCAGAAACCAGAGGAACCGGATTGATGGTTTCAAAATGCTGTAAGTCGGCGAATGCCGACACGAGTACCGGCTCGAGCCGTAATTTTAAGTCCTCGCCTTTAGGCGAGGGTCGTTAATTCATTTCGGCCTCAATTGTGCCACCGCTCCGGTGACGCAAGGTTGGGTGCTGAAAGTCTAAAGTTGAGTATGGAAGAGTTATAAATGAAAAGACTTACAAATACCCATTCTGGGGATAGTTTAAAAATTCTGAGAAAATCGTCTATTCTTTGGTCCGTCATGCCTGTGGCAGTCGCTCTACTTGTCAGCTTTCCATCGTATGCGCTGACCTTTGATACTTCCTACAATCCGAGCATGCTGACCGATTTCGGCACCAGTAATTTTGCGCTCATCCAATCGGATGTCCAGTATGTGACCAACTTGTACAGTTCACTATATACAAACAACGTCACTCTCAACATTTCTCTTACCGCAGACACTTCGCCGGGTGCTCTCGCCGCGAGTTTACCCACCTACGATCAGTCGGCTATCTACAGTTATTCCCAGATTCGCTCGGCATTGATCGCCAACGCATCGACCCCCGCCTCGGTATCCGCCACGAATTCGTTGCCATCAACGGATCCAAGTATCCTCAAAGGGGGCTATATTATGCCAAGTGCTGAAAGCAAGGCACTTGGCCTACTTGCCGGCAACGCAACAGGGACGGACGGAACCATATATGTCGGAACCAATATCGGTGGGGGCTCAAGTTGGGATTTCGCAGGCACCAGCACACCCAATGCAAACGATTATAGTTTTATCAACGCGCTTGAGCACGAAATGGCGGAATTGATGGGAAGGACTACCCAACTCACGAACAATACTTGGCCCTGGAATGGCCCAATGGACTTGTTTCGCTACACCGCCCCTGGTGTGATCAACATGGATCCGAATGCGACCGGAGTTTATTTCTCTACCGACGGCGGCGCAACCGTCGCTAAACTCTATAACCCACCCAATACAAATGGAGCTGACATCCAAGATTGGTTTAACAGTACTACACCTGATCCGTATGATGCGTATGCAACCCCGGGTTCCTTTGCACCATTGTCTTTGGTTGACCAGCAAATGATGAACACGCTTGGCTGGACTTCGTCTTCGGCCGCCGTTCCAGAGCCAGATACCTATACGCTGATGTTTGTCGGCCTCGGCGTTTTATCCTTTATCGTTCGCCGCCGCAAAGTCTTCTGATAATAGTTTCCTTGCCTATCCGGTTGTTTCCCCGCCACGTTCATTAGCACCAGGATGAGTCCAAACACCGGAATAAAGTTCGGCGTATGTAGGAGCAGCAACCTCTCTGGCGATGCCCATCAGGGAGCGGAAAG
>NZ_JPOQ01000046.1 GCF_000735045.1 Ferrovum myxofaciens | reverse complement strand
CCGACCGGGGATCTTGTGGCATAGATGAATGAGGGAGCTGTAATGAATAGAAATGATGAGGATGGCGTTTCTGATACTGGAGATCCAGGTTCACGGGGCATGATTGACGAGGGTAAAGACAGGCTGTTTATTGTCCGCGGAAATGACCGGAGGCGAGAAAGGAAAGAAAGCCGCCATTTATCCCGATTGACCCTTTTGCGTCGCGAAGATTTGGCCACTGTACGGGAGGATTCGGCCACAGTAAGAGAAGATTCAGCGACTGCAAGAGAAGATTCAGCCACCGTACGGGAAGATGCCGTGCAGGTACGGGAACATGATGTCAACTTGCTTGAGCAGGAAATTCGTACGGCAGAAACAACTCAGCAAACTTCTGACGATCACATGATCGTGTTGCAACAAGCGAACGAACACCTGGTCATTGCTGCAATTGAAGCGCACAAACTGGCCGA
Source organism: Ferrovum myxofaciens (assembly GCF_000735045.1). GTDB lineage: Bacteria > Pseudomonadota > Gammaproteobacteria > Burkholderiales > Ferrovaceae > Ferrovum > Ferrovum myxofaciens. Next base: position 5,331 of record NZ_JPOQ01000046.1, on the reverse strand, counting down.
ACAAATCCTGGTGTCTAAAACCCAACTGGATCATTTGGCCCATCACGATGGGCTTACCAATTTGCCCAATCGACTGCTGCTGCATGATCGGCTTGGTCAGGCGATCGAGTCGGCCCATCGTCGAGGCGGGAAACTTGCGCTGATGTTCATGGATGTGGATCGATTCAAAAATATCAACGACTCTTTGGGGCATGTGATTGGGGATCAACTGCTGCAATCGGTTGCGAAACGTCTGGTTGAGTGCGTGCGTCACTCAGACACTGTCTGCCGCCAAGGAGGGGACGAGTTCATTATATTGCTGGGCGAAATCGAATACGCAGAAGATGCGGCGCTTTCTGCACAAAAGGTGCTTACAGCGCTCGTGCTTCCTCACTGCATTGACCAGCACGATCTTTATATCAGTGTGAGCATCGGTATCAGCATCTACCCCGACGATGGTTTGGATGCGGCCTCCCTGATCAAGGGTGCGGATATGGCGATGTACCATACCAAGGAAAATGGCGGTAACAACTATACTTTTTTCGAGCATCATATGAATGCCCGAGTCGTTCAGAAACCATCCATTGAAACCGACCTGCAACTCGCACTGAAACGGCAGGAATTCGTGCTGTACTACCAGCCGAAAATAAATCTTCACAGCGGCGCAATTGTTGGTGTCGAGGCGCTCATCCGCTGGCGACATCCGCAGCGCGGTCTGATCCTGCCCGAGCAGTTTGTCCGGATTGCCGAGGACTGTGGCCTCATCGTATCCATCGGCGAGTGGGTTCTGAGGGAAGCCTGCAAACAAGCCAAATCCTGGCAAGATGCTGGTCTTTCTTTCACGCCGGTGGCGGTCAATATTTCTGCCGCGCAGTTCGAACTTACAGGTTTTCTGGAAAGTCTGGCGGATATTCTGGAAGATACCGGCCTGGAGCCACGCTATCTCGAATTCGAGTTGACTGAAAGTGTGCTCATGCAGAATACGGATACTACCGCCTTCATGCTCAAGGCGCTTAAAGTCTTAGGTATACAACTTGCCGTTGATGATTTTGGTACAGGTTTTTCGAGTTTGAGTTGTTTGAAACATTTTCCGATCGACACCCTGAAGATCGACCAGTCGTTCATTCATGACATCACGCAGGCCACGGGCTATTTGGACGATGCCGCACTCGTGATTGCAGTTATCGGTCTGGGAAAAAGCCTCAATTTTCGCGTCATTGCCGAAGGCGTGGAAACCCACGAACAGTTGGAGTTCCTGCTGGGCCAAGGGTGTAGAGAAGGGCAGGGATATTATTTTAGTCGGCCTGTAACTGAAAAAAAGATGTTGGATTTGCTTAAAACGGGACGCACAAAACCATTTTGATTTGATGTCTCAAATCACTGTCCGAGAGAGTTCAAGTTCGCTATTCAATAGTTGTATTGATACAAGGAACAATGAACATGAATCCAATTGCATCCTTCCTGGTTTCCATCCTTGTCCTCACGGGTCTGGCCATCGGTCGGTGGGAGAACCCCTATCTTGCGTTACCTTTTTTCGGCGTTGCAGTGATCATTGCACTGTCTCTGAAGATGGCCAATGCCTGGCAGAAATTTGTGATCCTGAGAATGGGAAAGTTACAGAGCGTCAAGGGTCCGGGTTTGTTCGTCATTATCCCGATTTTGGACAATGTGGTCGCAGTAATCGATGAACGTATTCAGACCACAGCCTTCAACGCCGAACAGGCGCTCACCAGGGATACCGTTCCAGTCAATGTCGATGCAATCATTTTCTGGCATGTGCATGATGCTGAAAAAGCCGCGTTGGCCATCACCAATTATCGCGAGGCCATCGATCGGGTTGCGCAAACCTCGCTACGTGAAATGATTGGTTCTTCGATGTTGACTGCATTATTATCCGATCGCAAGGATGCCGACGAGCAATTAAAAGAAGCGATTGGTAAAAAAACCGCCTTATGGGGCATATCGGTGAGCGCGGTGGAGATTCGCGATGTGGCCATTCCAGAGGCCTTGCAGGATGCCATGTCTCGTCAGGCACAGGCGGAGCGTGAGAAGCAGGCGCGAGTGATTCTCGGATCGGCCGAAGCCGCAATTGCAGGAAAGTTTGTCGAGGCCGCAGATATTTACGCGGGACATCCTGCCGCGCTTCAACTTCGGGCGATGAATATTATTTATGAGACCACGAAGGAACGAGGAGTCACGATCCTGATCCCGAGTTCGATGGTGGATAGTCTGAATCCTTCCGCGACGACACAGGCACTTGCATCCGCAAGCAAAGGTGAGCCTGTAGGTGGAGATTCGTGATTTATGCAGTGATGGGAGTTTTGAAGTCGAAGCTCAACCTGCCGTCCATCGTGTCACGGTTTTTGCTAATAAAGGGCCTATCAGCAACACAAGAATAAACCGTGCCATTTGCATTGCCATGACGAAGGGCAAGTCCACAGGAGAGGAGGCGGCGATGATGGCCACCGAATCTGCACCGCCAGGGCTGGTAGCGAGATAGGCGGTGAGGGGGTCGATATCGAGCATACGGTGCAGTAACCATGCCAGACCGCCGCACAGCGCGATGAGCAGGGTGGTGGAGAGGGCGATTTTTGAAGCGACGCGCGCGGCATAACGCAGGATTTTCCGTGTGAACCTCAGCCCGATGGCCCAGCCGACCAGTGCATAGCACCCGGCCATCAGCCAGGGTGGTAGAGTGAGGGTGAGGTGGTGAGTGCAGGACAGCACAATTCCCGCGACAAGCGGAATGAGAAGGGGGCCGGCGGGGATTTCGAACCACGCGCCCATGGAGGCGCCACCTATAGCCAGAGCGATCGTTTCCAACAAAGGGCCAGCGGCAACTTCAGGGAACCAGTCCACGGCAACTCTGACAGGGGCACTTCCCGGGGTAACCCAAAGTTGGCTAACGACTGAGGCTACGAGTGCCACCAGCATAACGCGCAGAAACTGCATGAAGGCTACCAGCCGTGGGTCGCCCCCGAAGCCCTCGGACATCAGTACCATCACGGTGGCTGCACCGGGCGTGGAGCCCCATAGGGCTGTTGTTCCCGGCAATACCTTCCAGCGCGTGAGCAGGACACCGAGGGAGGTGCTGATGACCAGCACCGAACAGACAACGGCGAGGAACAGTGGCCATTGCTGGACCATGGTCACCAGAATTTTTGGTCCGATACTGCGTGCCACGAGGCAACCAATCAGACCTTGTGCGAGGACATAGGGTCCCCGTGGCACTGCCAGTTTGCCTTCGAATACCGCAACCAGGATTGCGGCAGCCATGGCACCCAGCAGGATGGCGGCAGGCAGATGGATGAGTTCAAGGGGAATAATGAGGCTGAAGGATACAGCCAGCAGCACGCTCCACTTGGCTGCAGTTGGCGTAGTGCTCAGTGTCAGGGCTTGTGCCGAGGGTTGGTTCATGGCTTTCTCCAGGGTCGGTCAGACCACAGCGCAGCAGACGCGCATCGACCTGAAAATCGGGTCGGTTTGGCCAGCACTTGATGACAACTTCCCATAGACACGCTACGCTGAAAAGCAGTTCGCTTTTCGGATCTGCCATCAATGACCAAGTTTAACGGACTAAGTCTACATTACCGGATCTGGTCAAACAAGCGGCCTTGTCGCCAAAATTACCTTGGACCCTATCAGGTTCCAAGCAGGCAACGCGCCAGTAACTGCGTTTTCTGGCATCATGTCGTAGTACGCAATCGGCCCATAAAAGTGTCATGAACGGGGATGTATGATGACTGTTTCCGGATGTAATCGCTGTAGAAATCTTGAGCCGCTTGATTTCGATTTCTCCTATGCTTATCAGCCGATAGTCGACTTTCGTAACCAGAAAATATTTGCACATGAGGCCTTGGTCCGTGGAATCAATGGAGAATCCGCGGCTTTCGTGTTGGCAAAGGTTAACGACGATAACCGCTATCGCTTCGATCAAACCTGTCGCGCAAAGGCCGTCGAAGGTGCTGCAAAATTGGGCATTCGGGAGTTTTTGTCAATCAACTTCTTACCTAATGCAGTGTATGAACCAGGGGCCTGCATACGCTCTACCTTCGAGGCAGCACAAAGGTATAATTTCCCGAAAGAAAGAATTATTTTTGAGGTTGTCGAGGGTGAGAACATTGCAGACCGACCGCATTTGCTCAACATATTCGCAGAGTACAGACGCTTCGGTTTCAAGACAGCAATCGATGATTTTGGTGCAGGGTATGCTGGTCTGAATTTACTGGCAGAATTTCAACCAGACATAGTCAAGATTGACATGGATCTGGTTCGCGATATCCATAACAGCAAGCCTAAACAAGCAATTGTTGAAGGTGTTGTTCATATGTGTCACAAACTGGACATTAAAGTTCTGGCGGAAGGAATAGAAACAAAAGCGGAGCGTGATTTTTTGGTGGCTAGCGAGGTGAATTATTTCCAGGGCTATCTTTTCTGCAAACCAGCATTTGAAGCTGTCGGAAAAATTGACCCTGCTGCATTCTTGTAATCCTGAACCTGACAGGTGCTTGAGGTTCTGATGAGCGGCAGTTGCACCAAGCAAACTATCAATGGCTGGCAAGGGTCGGTCTACTGCAGCCACCATTTTCCCCCACCGATTAGCAACATGCGCGTTCACTGGAAGAATTCGGCCCGTAAAAAAATTCGGCAAGCCAGCCTCCAGCCAATCGAGCAAAGCCAACCGACGATCTGCGTCGGTTACTCCCTCAATGCCTTTTCGCAATTCACCCAGCGTCAACACGCTCAAAAACAAGGTCGATAGACTGGTTAGATTGTACCAGATTGGGATGAGTAAGTAAAAGGTGTTGCCACGTTTTCTAATGAACAATTTTGATTGAACTATTCATGCGGGAGTTGGAATTATCGCATTGACAACAAATGACATGGAAAAATGATCTATAATTAGTACGGTCAGCAAGATTATCAATACATCAATATGTCAGATTATCAATACATCCATATCGGAAAATTCGTTTGATTCTGGTCGATGTACGGGGGAAAACGCGTATGTCATCTCTATCAGATCCTCGCCAGAATCATCTTCTTGCCGCCTTGCCGGAGAAAGACTACGCGCACTTCTCACCCTTTCTGGAAGAGGTGCAGATGCCACTTGGCGAGGTGCTCTTCGTGTCCGGAATGCAGATGCGCCACGTATATTTTCCAGTCGACTCCATCGTGTCCCTGCTTTATGTCATGGAAGACGGTTCATCGGCAGAAATCGCCGTGGTGGGCAACGAAGGTATCGTCGGCGTCTCTCTTTTCATGGGAGGTGAAACCACCCCCAGCCGGGCAGTGGTGCAAAGTGCCGGCAATGCCTACCGACTGAAGGGTCAGTTTCTTAAAAACGAGTTT
>NZ_JPOQ01000045.1 GCF_000735045.1 Ferrovum myxofaciens | reverse complement strand
AATCGGTAACGATAGGCGCGTTGAATCAACATGACCGTCATTATACAGTGAATTTAAGGCGTAAGTCAAGAACTTTCTCCTTATATCTCCGGCGTAAACGCCGAAGTTTTACGGAGAGGACGATAATCCGGTGGGGAGGAATCACGCCCTGTGAAAGAAGAAACTTCCATCTTCCGTTTGAGTTCTCCCCAGAATGGTTTCAAAAGCGGACGCGGGCACGGGCCGGGAATACCAGAACCCCTGGGCATAGTCACACCCGAACAACCGTAACATATCGTGTTGCGCACGGGTTTCCACCCCTTCCGCAATGGTTTTGATGCCCAGTTTATGGGCCATGACGATGATAGCCTCGGTGAGTGCCTTGTCACTTTCATCCACCGTGATTTCGGAGATGAAAGAGCGATCGATCTTGAGATAATCGATATCGAACTGCTTGAGGTAGGACAGGGCAGAAAATCCTGTGCCAAAGTCGTCGATGGAGACTTCTATCCCATGATTACGATAATCCAGAAAACTTTGCTGGATACGCTCGGATTTTTTCAGCAACATGCCTTCCGTAATTTCCACGGTGATGCAATTACCGGGCAGCCCCAACCCCGCCAACTGCTTCAGCCAAAGGGCATCGCCCTGGTCAAACTGAATCGGGGAACGATTGACGCTGACTTGAATGATTTGACCAAATCGTTTTTGCCATTGAGCAATATGGGAAATCACCTGAAAGGAAAGCCAGTTTCCGATCTCGTGAATCAACCCGGACGCCTCTGCCAAGGGAATGAAGACCTGTGGTCCCACTTCACCGCGCCCAGGATGAGACCAGCGCAGTAACGCCTCCACCTTCTCCAGTCGTCCATCCTCCAGATCCAGAATGGGCTGGTAATGCACCGACAATTCTCCCCGGTGGGCCGCAAGACGCAGGTCATTGGTCAGGATCATCTTGGTTTGGGCTTCCTGCTGCATGGCAGGAAGGAAAAAGTGGAAGCGGTTCCGCCCTTCCGCCTTGGCGGAATACATGGCCTGATCGGCATGTTTCACCAGGGTATTGCGATCTTCCGCATTGTCTGGATAGAGCGCAATTCCCACACTGGCCGAAATGAAACAGCGATCTCCATCGCCCAGATCAAAGGGTTGAGCCAGGGCCTCGGTAATATCGTGGGCCGCCTGTTGAACGTGCAGTAACGCACATTCTGGCAGAATGATGGCGAACTCATCCCCCCCTAGACGGGAAACCGTATCGGTCTCCCGCAGGACGCGACAAATTCGACGGGCCGCCTCTTCCAGAAGCACATCCCCCTTCATATGGCCCAGAGTGTCGTTGACCTCCTTGAAGCGGTCCAGATCCAATAGCAACAAAGCCATGGGCGCGCCGTTCCGGCGATATTTCTTGATTTCCTGATCCAGACGTTCCAGAAATAACTGGCGATTGGGGAGACCCGTCACATAATCGTAATTCGCCCGCTTCCAGGCCACGGAATCGAGATCGAGGTTGTCGGACAGATCACTCATCACGGCGATGAAGTTCTGTGTCTTCCCCTCGGAGTCACTGATGGCACAAAGACTGAAATTTTCTGTGTATACCTCGCCGGTTTTACGGCGATTGGAAATTTCCCCCAGCCAGTTCTGATTCTGTTTAATCCCGCGCCAAACCGACTTGTAGGTATCCGGGCAACTCAGTCCTCCATGAATTCTGAACAGATTTTTCCCGATCACCTCATCCTGCGTGTATCCAGTCAATCGGGCATGGGCCGCATTGGTATCCTGAATTCGCCCTTCTCCGTCCGTAATGATCAAGGCATCGTTGGCCCCAGCCAGAACTTGGGCCACCTGTCGCAAGTTTAAACTCATGGTCCCCCACAGATCGACTCAAGAAGTGGTATTTACATTTGCAGCAATCGGCAGAATTCGACCAACAATAGGACATACCACCGAATTTTGCAATAGGTTCGAGAAAAATCTTGGAATCAAATGATAAAATATGAGGGTTTTGTAATGTGCTTGCAGCACGAGGAAGAAGCACTCGAACTTCGTCGAGTGCTTTCAGGGATTCATCGAAGAGAAAGCACCGTTGCTTAGTCTTCGTTACTGTTCTCGCGCTCATTGCGTAGCACCTTGCCGGACTTGGCATCGATCTCCACTTCATGGGTGATATGGTTGGCGCGAATATCGAAGGAGTAACGCAAACCGCTCCCCCCCAATTTATGCTCGAGTTCCTCTTCCACGATGTCGCCCGGATAAGCCTTGACTGCCACGGCACGGGCCTGCTCGATGGTCAGGGTAGCCTCCTTGGCATACTGCTCGCCCTTGTAGGCCAGAGCCAGGGAAGCATTTCCCAGCAGCAGCAAAGTCAGGGTCCCTACCGACCATTTCTTGATGGATTTCATCCTATAAACTCCTTGTTAAAAATAATATCGAAACCGTTTCAGTGAGGTCCTTCAGGAACGACGAAGGTTCAACATGCGAACCAACGTATTGTCCCGTCGTATCCAGTGATGGAAAAACGCCGACGCACCATGCAGCCCCACCAGCCAGATCAAGGCATTCCCCAGCCATTCATGCACACTCTTCATGGGCTTGGCATAGTGAATCCAGGAAGTATCATTCAGGATCCAGGGCAATGTCCAGCCCAGAAAAACCACTTCATTCCCGCGCGCCTGCTGAAAAAGCACTCCCAAGACGGGCAGAAGAATCATCAAGGCATACAACCCCAGATGGGCCAAACCGGCAAGACGTTTCATGAAGTCCGACAGGGGAGGAACGATCGCGGGTGTCCGATGGGTATGTCGCCACCATAACCGTGCCCATATCAGTAAAAATACCGCTACTCCCGCCTGTTTGTGCCAACTCATCAACTGACGCCGGAGTTCGCCCTTGGGGAGTTCGCCCTTGACTTCGATCACCACCAGGACGGAAATGACAAGAAAAGCCATGACCCAATGCAATCCACGCCACACTGAGTCATAAACCGAGGGGTTATTTGTTGCGTTGTTCAATGCACTCATTCGTGTTCATCCACTCCCAAAAATTTTACCCAGATCTCGAAGGTCAGGATTCTTCCCGCATACTCGGCAGTGGCTGACGGAAAATGGGCGACATGAACGGCAGCCAAGGCCGCCTTGTCCAGGATCCGGTTTCCACTCGTGATCAGCACACTCGCGCCAGAGGCCATACCATCCTTGTAATCAAAAGTTACCTTGGTTTGCCCGGAC
>NZ_JPOQ01000044.1 GCF_000735045.1 Ferrovum myxofaciens | reverse complement strand
GGTGCTCGATCCGTCTTTCGTCCCATTATCTCCCCCCGTCCTTTATGGTTTTGACCAAAATTTCTCTCGATCATTGTACGGGAGGGAATTGTATTACGTAAACCTTTTAATGATATTTACTACTAGAGATTCAATTTTTTGGTTGATATTTTGCCACGCTGGATTGGCGCGGGCCATATGGCCTTGCAAAGTGCCAAAGGGAGTTGGTTCAGGCGTGAGATGGAAGGGGATATGATTGGCCTCCATCCCTGAAGTCGAAAATGTTACCAAAATCCCCAAAGAGTGGGAACGGATCAGTTGATGCAAAACTTCGACGCGGGATTCTTCGAATTGGGATGGGATATACACGATATTTCCTCACGGGGATCAACCAAGACTATAACCCCAACTCGCTCAATCCGGGGTGCCCATCAGGGCGACGCCCCAGGGGCCAGAAGAATTTTCTGTCATTGATCTGGATGGGCAGATCGTTGATGCTGGCCAAGCGGCGCACCATGAACCCCTGCTCATTGAATTGCCAGTTTTCGTTGCCATAGGAACGAAACCAATGACCCGAGTCATCGTGCCACTCATAGGCAAAACGCACAGCCAAGCGATTCCCCGAAAAGGCCCAGAGTTCCTTGATCAAGCGATAGTCCAATTCCCGGGCCCATTTTTGTGTCAGAAACTCGCGCACCTGATCACGCCCGACCGGAAATTCTGCCCGGTTTCGCCATTGCGTATCTTCGGTATACACCAGCGCAACCCTTTCAGGATCACGACTATTCCAGGCATCCTCCGCCAGGCGAACTTTTTGTCTGGCAGACTCTTCCGTGAAGGGAGAAAGGGGTGGTTTTGTTTCCATCAGAGGGCTCCAGTTTTGATATAGACAGGCGAAAGTCTAGTCAATGTAGACAGACTTGTCTACAATCATGGTCATGAAGCCAAAAAACGATAAGCAATCAAAGCCTCCTTTGGGGGCTCGCGACCGCATACTGCAAACCGCACATAGCCTGTTTTATCAGGAAGGCATCCGGGCTACGGGGATCGATCGCATCATTGCCACAGCCGGTGTTACCAAAGTCACTTTCTACCGGCATTTCCCCAGCAAGAACGATCTCATTCTCGCTTTTCTGGAATTCCGGCATCAACTTTGGATGGAATGGTTTTCAGCGGAATTGCAGCGTCATGGTGGGCATCTGGAGGCGCTGATTCCAACTTTAAAAAGCTGGTTTGAGAGTGATGGCTTTCGCGGATGTGCCTTTATCAACAGCACGGGGGAACTGGGAACGGTACTTCCTCAGGTGTTGGAAATGACATGTCATCACAAGCGCGACATGACCGAACTCATTCAAGGATTGTTGCCGCCATCCCCCAACACAGACAGGGATGCACAAGCCATCGCCCTGGCCGTGGATGGGGCCATCATTCATGCGCAGTTTGAGCCATCGCCCGAGACTGCTTTGCAGAATTTTGGTCGAATTCTGGAATTACTCGGAAATGCAGGAAACAACCAGTCTCAGAAACTCTCAAAAGTGGAAAGTATTGGGCGCTGATTGCGCTACTCATGCCTCAAATTTCCCGTCCGGTTTTTTTCGATGAAGTTCCCCCCCTACCGAGTCTCTTCGTAGACCTGCAAGTTGCAGGCTTTATAACGGGAGACAAAAATGGCGTCGGACGCAAAACCCTCAAGCCCATCGAACCCCTACCTGAATGCCAGAAGGGAATGGGATGAACGATACGGAGACCAGATTGCCAGGGCAAAGTCTTGGCGCATGGCAGCATTCTCCAGTCTGGCCGTAGCTGGCATCGCCGTGGTGGGAATCACCATCATTGGCTCACAGAGCAAGATCAAACCCTTTGTGGTGGCCATAGACAAACTGGGTGATCCCATTGCCATGGCACAGCCAGTGACCGGAAGCGCCATTGACCAGCGCATCATCGAGGCCCAGTTGGCCAACTGGGTATGGAATGCCCGAACTGTCATCCCGGATCCGGTTGCACAAAAGAACTTGATCGATAAGGTCTACGCTATGACGAGCTCATCGGCAGCGGCCTATCTGAACCAGTACTACTCCCAGCATTCACCCTTCGGCGACTTCACCGTAAACGCCCAGGTCAACAGCATCCTGCCCATTAGCAAAGACACCTGGCAGATCTCCTGGGAAGAGTCTCGTTATCAAAACGGACAGCCTCAACCAGTCCAGCACTGGAAGGCCAACATTACCACCGGGATCGACCCAAAACTGGGGGAAACCCCACAAGTAAAAATCAACAACCCACTGGGATTATTCATCAGGTCGGTTTCGTGGACACAGGTTATCTAAGGAGAATTCGTATGTCACTCAAGATCAAATCATTCGCCATTCTGGCGATGCTGGCAACCGGTGGAGCCCTTGCCGGACAGACCCCCATGATCACCAGTCAGGATATTTATGAAACTCAGGATCCTGTCCCACTGTCAGATCGGGCGACGCACGAGGCAGCCGATACCTGGCTAAAGTCAGGGACCGCACCGAACCTAGTGGGGACCAACGGAAAGGTCATGTACCCCTATGGTCAGAGTCGCCCCACCATCACCTGTGCTCCCCTCCATGTTTGCGTGATCAACCTCCAGCAGGGCGAACACATCACCAACATCAGTATTGGGGATAGTGTCCGGTGGCTGGTGCAACCCGCCGATGCCGGTGGGCAGCCTGTTCTTGTGGTAAAGCCCACGGTGGCCGGTCTGGTGACCAATCTGGTCGTAACTACCAAAGAAGGTCGGGTGTATTACCTCGGTCTGGTCAGTGATAAAAAATATTATGTCCCGGAAGTGGGGTTCTACGATCCGCAGCAACTGGTGATCACCATACAATCTCAGGCGGTGCAGGATGCCGATGCCAAAAAGAATGTGGTGGCCACGCTCGGGACTGTGGATCCGTCCAAACTGGATTTTGACTACTCATGCAAGTCTGACGATGAGAAAGGAATCAAACCCATACGGGTTTTCGCGGGCAGCGGACACACCTATCTGCAAATGCCCTCTGACATGAAGTACGGTGATGCCCCGGCGGTGTTCAACATGGTCGATGGCAAAAAGACTGAACTGATCAATAGCCGTCTCGTCAACGGATACTTCATCATTGACGGGATGCCCAGACAGTTCAAATTGGCCACCGGAGTTGGGGATGATGCAACCACCACCTGTGAACATAACACCCACAGCGGATTCTGGAATTAAGGGGCGATCATGGGGAACGAACAATTCGACGAAAAACTTCTGAAAGAGGATGTCGCCAAACAGAAGATGACGACTCGCACAGAGCCGAGACCGGCCAGCAAGGGACTGAGTAAATCACTGAAAAAGGTTGCGGTCGGGGCTGCGGCCGCAATTACCGGAGCAATTGTTTTCGGGATCATGACTGCGGGAAATAAAGGATCAAAATCAGAACAGGCAGACACCTTGCAAGCGTCTGATGCAGGTCAGACGAAACCGGCAATCACAACATTTATGCATAATGGATCACGAAAACAAGCCGCCGAGTCTGGCATTCAGACTGTCGATGGAAGCGGTTCGGCAACAGCAGTCCCCAGTCCCGGACCAGATCACATTGCCACTGGGCTCGGGAAGGGTCCCTCCGATCGGGGGTTGGGTAATAGAAACCGGAAAGAACTGACCGAAACTGAAAAGTACCGGAAATGGAAGCAGGAGCGGTATTTCAAATCTCTGGAAGACGCAGACATGGTCGCCCAAAAGGCGCAGGAAGCCAAACCGGTGGCCAGCAACGACAATATGCGCGGGAACGAAGGGAGTGCTGCGGGAGTCCCAGCTGCGGGGCAACAGCCCGGCTTCCTGAGTGTTTCCGATGGGCTGAACAAGTTGCAGGACATGGCGATAGCCAAGGCTGGGGCTCAGGAAACTGGCGCGAATAGCCCCCAAGGGGAAAACAAGGCTTTCATGAAGGACCAGTCGAAAGAGCAGACCGGGTATCTGGCGGATACCGTACACGCGGCGGCTGGCCAGCACGAAATCTTTGCGGGGTCAGTCATCCCAGCGATTATGCTCACCGGTATTGACAGCGATTTGCCGGGGACAATCTCCGCTCAGGTTCGCCAAACCGTCTACGACAGTCTGAACCCTGACATCGTCCTCATCCCGCAGGGGGCTCACCTTGTCGGTCAATACAGTAGCGGTGTCCAGTATGGACAAAAGCGGGTACTGGTGGCCTGGTCACAGTTGATTTTTCCGAATGGATCCACCATTGACCTGCGTGGAATGTCAGGCACTGATGGAGAGGGGCAGGCAGGATTTAATGACCTGGTGGATAACCACTTCCTCAGAATATTCGGTAGCGCTTTTTTGCTCAGTATACTTGGGGTTGGAGCCCAACTGTCCCAACCACAAAATTCGAGCATTCTGATGGCACCGACCGTGGGTCAGCAGGCAGCGGGAGCCATGGCCCAGGAATTGAACATTGTGGGGACTAATCTGATGAACCAGAATCTGAGCATCCAACCCACTCTACAGATCCGGCCTGGCTATGCCTTCAATGTCCTCGTGAACAAAACGATGATCATGCCGAGTTATGAGTGAATAGTGTGGAATTCTCGTGTCCAAAAAACGGTCGTTTACTGGACACGCGCCTTGTGCGCGCTCAATGGCTGCCAAAAGCGCGTCAGTCTGTTAAAATTCTCGTTAATTTTTCAACGTCCGGTAACTGTTCATGAATCAACGAATCGGCTATGCCCGTGTTTCGACCGATGACCAGAACCTGGACTTACAGCGCGATGCTTTGCGCTTGTCGGGGGTTGAGTCCGTTTACGAAGAGGCGGCGAGCGGCAAGACAGCGGCTCGGCAGGAGCTTGGTCATTGTCTGAAGGCGCTGCGAGCGGGCGACACCCTCGTGGTGTGGCGGTTGGATAGGCTAGGGCGTAGTTTGCCGGACCTTGTGCACATCATCGCCGGGTTGGATGAGAAGGGGATTGGCTTCGAGAGCATCACCGAGAAGATCGAGACCTCCAGTGCGGCCGGGAAGTTGATTTTCCATGTGTTTGCAGCGCTGGCAGAGTTCGAGCGCAACCTGATTCGGGAACGCACTCGTGCCGGCTTGGCCGCCGCACGTGCGCGAGGTCGTTCCGGTGGACGCAAACCGAAGCTGGATGCGCGACAGATCAGGGAGATCAAGCGTCTAATGTCTGATCCGACCATCCCTGTTGGCCAGATCGCGGAACGCTACAAAGTCTCACGAACAACCATTTATAAGGTGGCTCCCCGTATTGGCGTTTCGGCTGGTGAGTCTCAGCAGGACGCAAGCGGGATGAAGTCACACAGGCAAGATGCTCCATGAATGCAGTAGAAATCGAAGAAGCAATATCGGATCTGGCCTTTCAGCCCTTTGATGCGGCTGAGTTCCCGTTCGCATTCCTAGCCGCTTTCGGCAATAAGGACACGGCACTCAAGCGCCTGCGTACTGGCAACAACAATGCCTCGGATGTGCCTGGCGGCGTACTCCAGCGCAACAATATCCATATCGCCGTGTGCGATGAAGGCACAGTGGGTGTTTGTCTCAAAGCGTTGCGTGCCAGCCCAGCCACTACGAAAGCCAAGTCCAAGTTCATCCTCGCCACCGACGGGCAGACCCTTGAGGCCGAAGATCTGGCTGGTGGCGAAACCATTGCCTGCGCCTTCCCGGACTTCCCCAACCATTTTGGCTTCTTTCTGCCGCTGGCCGGTATCTCCACCATCAAGGAGATCAAAGACAACCCCGTCGACGTGCGCGCCACCGGGCGCCTGAATAAGTTGTACGTCGAATTGTTGCGCGAAAACCCCGACTGGGCACAGGACTTCCGCCGCGCCGACATGAACCACTTCATGGCCCGGCTGGTGTTCTGCTTTTTTGCCGAGGACACCGACATCTTCAGTGGCGAAGGGCTGTTTACTCACACCATTGAGCAGATGAGCGAACGCGATGGCTCCAACACCCATGAAGTGTTACAAGCCATTTTCCGCGCCATGAACATTAAGGTTGCCGAGCGCGCCAATGCCCAGCCTCGGTTGCCAAACTGGGCCAATGGCTTCCCCTATGTCAATGGCGGCCTATTCTCCGGCAGTACCGATGTGCCGCGCTTTACGCGCATGGCACGCACATATCTGCTGCACACTGGCGGCTTGAACTGGAAACAGATCAACCCGGACATCTTCGGCAGCATGATCCAGGCCGTGGCCGATGACGAAGAACGCGGCGCATTGGGCATGCATTACACCAGCGTGCCCAACATCTTGAAAGTGTTGAACCCATTGTTTTTGGAAGAGCTGCGCGCGCAGTTGACTGAGGCGGCTGATAACGAGCGCAAGCTGCTAAACCTGCGCCGCCGCATGGCGCGCATCCGCGTGTTCGACCCGGCCTGCGGTTCGGGCAACTTCCTGGTCATCGCCTACAAGCAAATGCGCGAGATCGAGGCAGAAATCAACCTCCGCCGAAGAGAATCGCATCTGGGCAGCGAGATTCCGTTGACTAATTTCCGGGGCATCGAACTGCGCGACTTTCCGGCGGAGATTGCCCGCTTAGCACTTATCATTGCCGAATTCCAGTGCGATGTGCTGTATCGCGGGCAAAAGGATGCACTGGCGGAGTTCTTGCCGCTGAATGCGCAGAACTGGATCGTCTGCGGTAATGCGCTGCGGCTAGATTGGTTGAGCATCTGCCCGCCCACGGGTACGGGCGTGAGATTTCTTGCCGATGATTTATTCAGCACACCACTTGATCAGACGGAAATCGACTTCGCGAATGAAGGTGGCGAGACGTTCATTTGCGGCAATCCGCCATATATTGGGGACAAGAAGCAAAATGAAGAACAAAGAGACGATTTGCATAGCATCTTTGGCCATCGCTGTAGTCAATGGAAGTCACTCGACTATGTATCAGGCTGGTTCATAAAGGCCAATGATTACGCCAAAAAAACAGAATCCGCTAGTGCTTTTGTTTCGACAAATAGCATCTGTCAAGGGCAGCAGGTTTCAATTTTATGGCCGTTAATATTTGCTGCCGGAAGAGCCATCCGTTTTGCTTACACAAGCTTCAAATGGTCTAATTTGGCCAGTCATAATGCTGGTGTCACGGTTGTAGTTATCGGGCTGGCAGATCAATCGATAAAAAATAAGAAGATTTTCCAAGAAGGAACAGATGGTCAGATTTCTGTTAGAGATTGCGAAAATATAAACGCATATCTGCTTGCCGGTCAAAATATCGAAGTTGTTAAATCGAGGCAGCCAATATCTTGTATATCCACAATGACGTTAGGAAACGTTCCGTACGATGGCGGTAATCTATTAATCGATTCATGTGATCTTGATAAGCTGGGATTAAATCAATACCAAAGAAATAAATTCGTAAAACGATTTTATGGTTCTGCTGAATTTATTCGTGGCATAGAACGCTATTGTTTATGGATCGAAGATAGCGACCTCGAAGAAGCATTGCGTATTCCAACAATTGCAGAGCGCATAAACGGTGTTCGCCAGATGCGTTTAGCATCAACGGATGCTGGAACAAATGCGTTAGCTGCTAAGCCTCATCAAATGCGCGAGATGAACATAGGCCAAGTTCAAACCATCGTTGTGCCGCGCGTAAGTTCTGAAAACAGGCCCTACCTGCCTGTTGGATTAGCAGATCGAAATACGGTTATCGGCGATAAAAATTATGCAATTTATGACGGCCCACTTTGGAATATGGTGCTTATTGCATCACGTTTGCACTGGGTTTGGATTGGGACAGTTTGCGTTCGATTAAGGACAGACTTTTCCTACGCAAGCACTATAGGCTGGAACACCTTTCCCGTGCCGCTGCTTACCGAGCAAAACAAGGCTGACCTGACCACCTGCGCCGAGAACATCCTGCTGGCGCGCGAGGCGCATTTCCCCGCCACCATCGCCGACCTGTACGACCCGGACAACATGCCGGACAACCTGCGCCACGCCCACGAGCGCAACGACGAAGTGCTGGAGTGCATCTACATTGGTCGCCGTTTCAAGAACGACACCGAGCGGCTGGAAAAACTGTTTGATCTGTATACCAAGATGACGGCGGCAGTTAAGGCTGCGCCGGAAGCAAAACAGAGAAAAACGAAGTGAGAGTTTTGGGATTTCAGATGTGGGAGCCTTTTCGCAAAAATCTGATAGCGGAACATCGATTTTATATTGAGCAAGCACGCAAACGCCTGTTGTCCCAGTTTGAAAACATAGGCGCTGAAGCCGACAGAGCCGCCGAAGAACATTTGGCCAAGATGTCGGTTCGTTTTAACCCCAATATTCATGATGGCTCGGAATTCTACGAGACAGCGCATGATAAGGTTATCGAATTCTATCAGCTGTTGAGTGACATGCATGAGACTACTCGCCTGAGTGTGATTGCTGGAATGTTCCACCAGTGGGACAAAAAACTTAGGGATTGGATCGTGCGAGAGATGCATCACTGGCATCATGGAGAAAATGCAGCTAGGTCTATCTGGAAAGCTGAGGTCCCAGAGATTATGAGGCTTCTTGTGGCGTTTGGCTTCAATGTGAAGTCGCTTCCTTCCTATGAGCGGCTGGACGCAATGCGTCTTGTGGTCAATGTATTCAAACACGGCAATGGTCGATCATTCGATGAACTGAAAGAATCGTTTCCGGAGTTCATCTCTAATCCGCTTGGCGGAGATGGTGATTGTCAGTTCTTATTTCATTATTTGGACCATACCGACATGAAGGTAACGGATGCGCATCTGGATCAGTTTTCTGAAGCAATTTTGGATTTCTGGAAAGATGTTCCGAAAGAAATCTTTTTATCCGAAGAGTTGAATACTCCGAAGTGGTTTGAGAAAGAGTTCCAAAAAGATTTGGGCTGAGGCGTGACCCAGACAATAATTAACGAAGTCACCATGTCGTTGGTGATTTTCACCAAGAGAGCGTAGATCATGAGTGATAGTCCCATCAGTCTGAACCAACCCCCCGAGGGCTATGCCGATTGGTTGGTTGACCTAAAAACCCGCATCCACACCGCTCAGCAGAGTGCCACGCTGGCGGTCAACCGTGAACTGGTACTGTTGTACTGGCACATCGGGTGCGATATTCTGGCGCGGCAGGCTGCACAGGGATGGGGGGCAAAGGTGACCGAGCGTCTGGCGCATGATTTGCGCGCTGCTTTTCCCGAAATGAAAGGATTTTCGCCGCGCAATCTTAAGTACATGCGGGCATTTGCCGAAGCGTGGACTGATGCCGAATTTGTGCAACAGGCTGTTGCACAATTGCCATGGGGCCACAATTTGGTCCTGCTGGACAGGTTAAACACAGAGGCAGAACGCCGCTGGTACATCGCAAGGACCCTTGAGCACAACTGGTCGCGCAATATCCTGGGGATGCAGATCGAAACCCGCCTGCTGGAGCGTAGTGGAAAGGCGGTTACCAACTTCTCGGCCAGTTTGCCTAAACCGCAATCTGATCTAGCCCGAGAGTCGGTGAAAGACCCATATCGTTTCGACTTTCTGGGTCTGACCAACGAGGCGCAGGAGCGCGAGATCGAAAACGCCTTAGTGAAGCATGTCACCGAGTTCCTGCTGGAGTTGGGCGCGGGCTTTGCGTTCGTCGGGCGGCAGGTGCTGCTGGATGTGGGCGGTGACGAGTTTTTCATCGATCTGCTGTTCTATCACCTGAAATTGCGCTGCTATGTGGTCATTGAACTCAAGGGAGGCAAGTTCAAACCCGAACACTTGGGCCAGTTGGGTTTTTACCTGACTTCCGTGGATCGTCAGGTAAAAAGCGAGCAGGACAACCCAACCATTGGGCTATTGCTCTGCAAGAGCAAAAACAAGATCGTGGCCGAATATGCCTTGGGCGATAAGACCCAGCCCATGGGGATTGCCGAATATAAGTTGCTCGAATCCCTGCCTGCCGAACTACAAACCAGCCTGCCCAGCATCGAACAGATTGAGCGCGAACTGGCGGACAGCAGCGCATTCACGGAGAACGATCCAGAATGATGAACCCTACCAACGTCTATACCGTGCCTTCGGTGTCCATCACTACGGCACGCACCGGTGCATCCAGCAAGGCCAACGAACTTGGGATGCGCGCCATGCAGGAACGCGCTTACGCCAAGCGCGGCGAACAGTATTTGCTGATCAAATCGCCACCTGCATCGGGCAAATCCCGCGCATTGATGTTCATCGCGCTGGACAAGCTCAATAATCAGGGTTTGCGGCAGGCCATTATCGTGGTGCCGGAGCGTTCCATTGGTGGTAGTTTTGCCGGTGAACCTCTGAGTCAGTATGGTTTCTATTGGGATTGGCAGGTAGCCCCGCAGTGGAACCTGTGCAATGCCCCTGGCGTGGACGAGCCACGCGTGGCCAAATCCAAGGTGGACGCAGTGCGCAAATTTTTAACAAGTACCGACAAGGTGCTGGTCTGCACCCACGCCACCTTTCGCTTTGCAGTGGAAGAGTTGGGCATCGAAGCGTTCGACAACTGCCTGATCGCTATTGACGAGTTCCATCATGTCTCCAGTAGCCCGGATAACAAGCTGGGTAGTCAGTTGGGCGCGTTTATCGCCCGCGACAAGGTGCATATGGTAGCCATGACCGGCTCCTACTTCCGTGGCGACAGTGAAGCTGTGTTGGCCCCGGCTGATGAAGCCAGATTCGATACGGTCACTTACACCTACTACGAGCAACTCAACGGCTATGTCTGGCTCAAGTCGCTGGACATCGGCTATTTCTTCTACACGGGTCGTTATGTTGATGCCATCGCCAAGGTGTTGAACCCGGAGTTGAAAACTATCGTCCACATTCCCAGTGTCAATTCGCGCGAAAGCTTGCAAGACAAGGAGCGCGAAGTCAATGAGATCATGAGCGCACTGGGAGATTGGTATGGGGTTGACCCGGCCACAGGCTTCCATCTGGTAAAGGCAAAGGATGGACGTATCTTGAAGTTGGCCGATCTCGTTGATGACAGCGATGCAGTCAGGCGTTCCCGCGTGTTGGCTGCGCTGAAAGACCCGGCGCATAAAGACAACCGCGACCACGTCGATGTCATCATCGCTCTGGGCATGGCGAAGGAAGGCTTTGACTGGATCTGGTGCGAACACGCACTGACCGTTGGCTATCGTAGCAGCTTGACTGAGATCGTTCAGATTATTGGCCGTGCCACCCGTGATGCCGTGGGCAAGGAACGGGCGCGCTTCACTAACCTGATCGCCGAACCAGCGGCCGAGCAAATCGCTGTGGCCGAGGCTGTAAACGATATGCTCAAGGCCATATCCGCCAGCTTATTGATGGAACAGGTGCTGGCTCCGCGCTATGAATTCACCCCGAAGGACGCCGGACCGAAGGAAGGCTTTGACTATGGTCCCGAAGGCTATCAACTAGGCCGCACTAACATGGGCGTGAATGAACGCACTGGCCAGTACCACGTGGAAATCAACGGCCTGACAGCACCGCAAAGCCCAGAGGCTACGCGCATCTGCAAAGAAGACTTGAACGAGGTGGTCACGAGTTTTCTACAGGACAAATCCGTGCTGGAGCGCGGCCTGTTCGACAAGGAAAACACCTTGCCAGAAGAGCTGACCCAGTTACACATGGGCAAGATCGTGCGCGAGCGTTACCCAGGCCTGAGCGAAGCCGACCAAGAGGCCATTCGTCAGCACGCCATCGCCGCCATGAACATTACCCAACAGGCCAAACTGGCGTTAGCCCAAGTTGATGCCAACGGTAGCGATTCTACGCAAGGCAGTACGGCTTTATTGGATGGGGTGCGCAAATTCGTCAATGTGCGTGACTTGGACATCGACCTGATAGACCGCATCAACCCTTTCGATGCCGCCTACGCGGTACTGGCGAAAACGATGGATGAAAAATCATTGCGCCAGGTACAGGCTAGCATTGCAGCCAAGAAGGTGAGCATTCCCGAAGACGAAGCCCGCGAGCTGGCAAAACGTGCCTTGCAGTTCAAGAACGAGCGTGGCCGCCTACCCGACATCAATTCTGCCGATGCATGGGAAAAGCGCATGGCTGAAGGCGTGGCCGCATTGGCGCGTTACCGTGCACAGGCCAAGGCGGCACAGGCTCAGGGGGTGTCCGGCAATGGCTGAGATGAACGATGACGAACTGCTGGATGCGCTGGGGGTAGAAGTAGTTTCTCTCAACCTCTCCAGCCACACCCCGCGCGAGGAACGTATCATCGCTGGTTTCGAAGACATCCTGCGCTTCCATCAAACCTATGATCGCGTCCCGCTGCATGGCGAAGGCCGTGACATCTTCGAACGCTTGTATGCCGTGCGCCTGGACCAACTGCGTAAGTTGCCTGAAGCACACACCCTGCTGGCCGGACTGGATGGCCCCGGTCTGTTATCTGGCACGGCAACGACTCCGACAGATGTGAATGACATGGACGAAGACGCTCTGCTGGCCGAACTCGGTATTGGTGATGAACCTGCCGACCAGAACGACATCACTGTGTTGCGTCATGTCCGCTCTACCATTGATAAGCGTGCGGCGGAAGAAATCGCCGACCGCACGCCTTGTGCAGATTTTGACAAATTCCAACCACTGTTTGAACAGGTGGAGCGTGAGTTAAAGGCGGGCCTGCGCAAAACATTGCGCTTTGGGCGCGATGCAAGCATTGCCAATGGAAACTACTTTATCGTTGGTGGACAACTCGCTTATGT
Source organism: Ferrovum myxofaciens (assembly GCF_000735045.1). Lineage (GTDB taxonomy): Bacteria > Pseudomonadota > Gammaproteobacteria > Burkholderiales > Ferrovaceae > Ferrovum > Ferrovum myxofaciens. The sequence goes on along the minus strand of NZ_JPOQ01000044.1, from coordinate 34,218 downwards.
GGCTGAAATAGGTGAAATGATCAAGACCCAGAGTGGACATGACGATGCGCGCTTGCGAGTGATTTATAGCAATGGCACGGAAAGCAATTTGTTACTCCGTTCGCTACAGCGTGCGCTATACAAGGACGACACAGGCCGCCGCCTGACCGATCCAAACTTGGGGCCACTGTTTGGTGATGCGCCAGAACCAGACGACATCGAAACCGGAACCATCTATGTGCTGCGCAGCCTGTCCAGCCACCCATTCGTCGCCGAACACCGTGAACTGATCCACAAAATCGGTGTGACCGGCGGCAAGGTGGAAATCCGCATCGCAAGCGCGGAAAAGGATGCTACCTATCTGTTGGCTGATGTGGAGGTAGTCGCTACCTACAAACTGCACAACATAAACCGCATCAAGTTGGAAAATATTTTCCACCGATTATTTAGTGCAGTACAACTCGACTTGACCATCGAAGATCGCTTTGGGCAACCGGTCAAGCCAAGGGAGTGGTTTCTGGTACCGCTCCACGTGATTGACGAAGCGGTTCAGCGCATTCGGAATGGGTCGATCACCGATGTGGTCTACGACCTAAAGAGTGCACGACTGACCGGGTCGGCCAAACTCGGCAGCGGGGGACAGATCGAAAATATAAACAAAAAGTAAGCGATAACTGAGCAGCGTTATATTTTCACAGAAGGATTTTCTCCATACCCCCCGGTTTTGACAGGGGAGAAAGGGTGGTGAATCATTCCGAGAGATCAGGCTCATTACCGCGCGGATTATTGTGGGATTTGGTCGATGGAATAATCAGGGTCCTAACAGATGGTCTGCCGCATGGGGAGAAATTCGTCCCAAATGCAAAAAAACAGCGATTGATCACCGACCGGGCACCAGAATAACGGCGAATAGCCGGAATCATGGATTCGGTAATTGGCAGCTACCGCCTCTTTGCTGCTGGATGAACTGTCTTTGGTACAGAGGCGGGTTTCTGAGTTGAGCGGTTACTTGGCACGCCCATCCACCGACAGGAGGTCGGCCATTTCGCCAGTTCGCTTGCCAACGTCTTTCGGTCAGCAACGCATCGGCTACCAGACGCTCAATCGCCAACTAAGACGAAAAGCAGTGTGATATATTATCAAAGCGTAGATGGCTATATCAATGGGAGCGGCGTGGTTGAGCACACCTATCAAATACTTGCCTTTTGAATATCTGACCGATTTGCGCACTATTCCAAAACGTACTGAAGCTTTTCAAGGAAAGGATAATTGCCATGATGGTTACCAAGAATGTTTGTGCCCAGGACATTGCTACTCAAAATATGGCCATGGCGGACACGATATGGCAGCGTGTCGATAAAATCGATCTGACAGACGTCAGAAAAAAGTTGATGTTGGATGGTTCGGCACAATGGACGTTGGAAGCGGTGAAGCAGGCAGAGTCCTTTTATCGCCACTTTTTGGTGTTACATGCCTTGCATCCGAATGAAGACCTTGTTCCCACCAAACAGATTGATGAGTTTTGGCATCAGCACATTCTGGATACCCGCAGCTATGAGCAAGACTGCGAATTTTTGTTTGGACGTTTTCTCCATCACGATCCGTATTTTGGCATCAACGGCGACGATGATCGTCTGCGCAACAAACAGGCTTTCACTTGGACGCAGGCGCTTTGGCAATCCACCTTTGGCGAGCCTTTGCTCGGTGAGGCTAATCCCTGCAAATCCACTGACTGCCGTTAACATTGAGCAGGGTGGCGCATCACAGGATGGTTTTACTTGATGTGCCGTTATAAATGCGCAGGGCAAGAAGTGTTTGCCCTATCCAAATTGTAAAATTGGCACAGCCTACCACCTGACAGGGAGAATGTCATGGAGTTGTATGAGGCTAGTCAGCGTGGCTATAAACACAAAAACCTCATTTTCTGGATGGCGATGATCAAATCGCTGTCACGTCCTCTTGATAAACAAGACATTGTTCTGGACTTTGGTTGTGGCAGCGGCCTGTTTCTACAGTTGCTTTATGAATGCAGTCCGTATGGTAGTGGTTATGGAATTGATCTTGATGCAGCCGCCATTTCTCAGGCCAATCAATATTTGCAACAACGCACCGAATTCCCGATAGCCTATCTACAAACAAGTGCTGAAAAATTATTGCAAACACTGCCGCAGTTGAGATTTGATGTGATTTTTTCCCAAGAGGTCTTCTGGATGAATGAAGACCTTCTGTCCATCGCCGAATCTTTGTTAGCTTTGTTAAAACCTGGCGGTCGGTGCTATTGCACCATTGGTTGTCATGCAGTAAATCCCGTTTGGCCTTTCCGGCAGAACCGGATTCTGGACGAAGGCTTGAAATCCCATACCCATCATCTGGATGACATTGCGCGTATCTTTTCCAATGTCGGGTTTGCTGTGGGCATGAGGCGTTTGCCGCTGGATGGGTTCGTGATGTTTCATCCGCAGGCCACGACGTTGAATGCAGGATCTTTTACGCAACTGGTTTCGAGTATATACGACCACAAGATGCTATTTTACTTTGGTAAAACAGGACAGGTGGCAGAACCCGAAAACATTCACGACTGATATGACCGTTTTAATTCTTGAACCCGATGTGCAGGATGATTTAAGACACGCATTGTCCCTCTTGCCCGAAACGCGTGTGGATACCAAAGACGATGCTGACTTGAAGCGTGCATTGAACACGCTACCAACAGCGCTGTTGACACAGCTTAATCCTGTTTTTGAATCCACCATGCAGGTTTTGCGGGACAACGCTTACGTGCAGCTTCGGGGCTTCCCTCTTGGCGCGGATGCCCGTTCGATTCTGCTGATTGGCCATGCACTGGGTACGGTATTTTCTGATTTGAGCCACCAATTCGCTCTGGTGAACGAGGCAATGCCAAGTCTAAATGCGCGCTTGCAGGGTAATCAAACGGAGCCACTTTTCTTACACACTGATTTCGCCATGCTTAACCAGCCACCGGCCTGTACCATAATCCAGTGTGTGGAGCCGGATCCGTTAGGCGCACCTTTTGGCGAAAATGGCGTGGCCGTGGCACGCCACATCATCTCACAGTATTACGGAACAGAAAGGCTGGCCTTAGTATTAAATACCCTGCTGCCCTTTGCAGGGAAAAAACCGGATGGCAGCAATGTGCTGACTATGCGTCCGATTATGGAAATTCTTCCTGATGGTGAGCCTCGGGTGTGTTTTCATCCGTCACGAATCCATTATGGATTCCGTATGCGCAACGAAAAACCACTGCCACTAGAAACCGAGGCACTCATTGTTTTTCAAGAGATGGCTCAGCGTGTTCGTCTCGGTTTGCCGCAGACCAGTGGCGATATTCTTATTGTAAACAACCATGCAGCGCTTCATGACAGAGCATTATGCAGTCTCTCCTTATCAAAAAACGGCTTGCGCGCGCGAATCTCACGCATCCTTTTTGTGCAGGATTTCAAAGAGAATGTAGGTTGGTGATGAACAAAAAGGAAATTATATGGGCGGCACACAGCCGAGGACTGCATGATGGATTCATCAATTTCTGGATGGGTATGCTTGACGATGTACTCGAGGATTCTACGCAGGAGCGGCGTGTCTTTGAATACGGGGCGATGAATGCCCGGTTTCTCGAATTTCTTGAGATTGCGCTTGTTGTCAAAGAAGGAAAAGGCATTGTGATGCAAGCGGATGATCGGGAGCAACACCATGTCTGGTCTCGCGGCGTGGGACAGAATTTGTCATTCACCACTGAATCAAAAGTTGCGGCCGTACAAAACTTTGATATTGGGTTTTCGCAGGAAATTTTCAGTTTGATGCCCGATCTTACAGAACATGCACGCCGTATTTGGAATATGCTCTCACCTACAGGGGTTTATTACGCAACATTTGGTTGGCACAAAGACAACCCTTGCAGTGCTAGGCAAGCAGCGTTGCGGCAACGTAAAGACCAGCCTTTTTATTCATACACACTTGATGAGGTGGTTGAAGTCTTTCATGGCAAAGGTTTTGAAGTGGGAGTGAAGCGTCTGACGTTGCCGTATTTCATGATTTACGATCCGCAGGTCACGCCTGCGCGTTATGGCAGTGTGGGCGATATGATCAGTTGCCTTCAGGATCATAAAATTTTATTTTCCTTTCGCAAATGGGAAAATGCTCATGAATGATATGGCCATCCGTGTGAGTCACGCTGTTCAGAACAATTTGAAAGACATCTCGGTAGAGATACCTTTCGGACAACTGGTCTGCATTACTGGCGTATCCGGCTCGGGCAAATCAACATTTGTGGAGCACTGTATTGGCGAAATAGCACAGCATCGCCATCTGGCACTGTCTGGTAAAAATCTACCTCACCTATATAAAGAGACGTCCTTCAGCGCCGAAGTACCTTTTGTATCTTTAATCAAGCAGGGTGTATTGGCGACTTCCGACCGTTCTGTTGTGGGTACGGCGCTAGGCATCATACAAAAACTGAGAGAGATTATTGTTCCCTGTGCGGAAATACGTGATGTTCAAGGACGAGTAATTGGACCTTTGAACGCCCATACTCTGGTGCAGTGGTGTCAACAGCAACACCCTGAAGCCAGGCTGTCTTTGGCTGTGTGCCTAGAACACATGGTGCTTGGGGCGGCATCCCGTCACATCAAACCGGCACTGGCAATCTTTCCTGAGTGCCGGATTCAGGTGACTGATGCAGAAACTCCATATGAATATGGCGATGTGCAGACTGCAGAAAAATACCTAGGCAGTGTGTTTCGCAAACACAAGGATATTTATGCAGTTCTGCCCGACCTTTCAGCTTGCCACGGGGGGCAACTGGGAGCCGCATTCGACAGTGCTACGGAAAGCTATCCTGGTCACGACTTGATTCTGGTGGTGGAAAACCAATCGCAAATTGAAGTAATTAACCTTGCCCATGCTTTGCTTAGACCCCGAGAACTACAGGTGTATTGCAAGCCATCCGAGACCTTGCTGTCATTCAATTCACATTCGCAGATTTCTGGGCAGTGTCCTGTTTGCAAAGGCATAGGCAGACAAATTTCCATTTTGCGTGAAGCGGTTTTTTTGGAAAACGAAATGCCGATTACCGGCGGCGGTTTGGGTCTTATTTTCAATCAAAAAACTGATGAATATCTCTATTTTCCAGCATTATGTGATGAAATTCGGGGGGTGTTAAGCACAAAAGGTGAAAAGCTGAATGCGACTTGGGAGCAACTTCAGTTTGCTACACAGGAAATACTGACAATGGGTTCGGCTGAGGCTTTTCAACCACTTAATGTTGAGGGTAAGGAGAAAGGAAAAAGGAAACCTTTCTCGGGAATCACTCAGCGCATTCAGGGCAAGCTCAATGGCAGTTCGGGTGCAGCACAAGGGCTGCACCATTTGCGCCATGAACATGCTTGTTCGGCCTGTGGCGGCACCCGCCTAAACCAGGCCGCGCGGGCTGTCTATTTTGCCGGACGCTCCTACCCTGAGTTAATCAATTTAACCCTGTTCGAGATGCAGGATTGGTTGCATGGCTTGTTGGAAAAGAAGGCATTTCAAGCTGCTGACTCTGTGATTTCTGCGTTGTTGAAAGTGTGCCGCAGTTGCGTTGATGTGGGCTTGGGGCATCTACAATTGAGTCGGGCAACAAACACGCTCAGCGGGGGCGAAGGGCAGCGTTTGCGTATTGCCCGTGATTTGTGGGCTAGGCTGGATCATGCCTGCTATGTGATAGACGAACCCACACGAGGATTGCATACCCAGGATGTTCTCGGCGTATTCCGAGCCCTTGACAAACTACGCACACCGCAAAATTGCGTTTTACTGGTAGAACATAATCCAGCTTTGGTTTCCCATGCTGACCGCGTGATCGAACTGGGGCCACAAGGTGGTGCGGGCGGTGGTGAGGTGCTTTATGACGGTCCGCCAGCGGGCTGCTCATTGCTGGACAACTTTCTTGCCCCTTCGCTGCTTGCTGAAATAGGTGAGTCAACGGGCTGGATTGTGGTTAAGAAAGCCAACTTGCGCATAGTGCTTGATCAGTCGTTCAGGCTGCCATTGGGCCAGATGACTTGTTTTACCGGCGTTTCCGGCTCTGGAAAGACCACGGTGGTGGCGGGCGTGTTGCTACCTGCACTGGAATTGTTGCAAAACGGTCTGGGACGTGTGGTGTCACAAACAGGCGAAGTGGTTTGTGAGGGTGTTGAATCATTTCGGCTCGTCTATCTTTCGCAATCGCCACTTGGCGGAAGCTACCGGTCGCGTGTCTTGACTCATCTAGGTTTGGGGGACTTGTTCCGGGACTGGTTTTGCGAGACCTCCGGTGCGGTTGGAAGTGGTGTTACTGCCTCCCATTTTTCTTCCAACACCCTAGAAGGTCAGTGTGCGACCTGTGAGGGGCGCGGACGTGTGCGGCAGGGTGCCGCCAATGACGAAGTATGTCCCAGTTGTTGTGGCAGCGGCTTCAACCCGGAAGCCGGTTTTTTTCGTGCGCATGAGTGGAGCATCACGGAGTGGATGGATTGCAGTTTTTCAGAGTTGGGGCACAGACAAGAATTGCCCGCAATCATTTGTTATGCGGCGGCGCGCGCCGAAGAGCTTGGCTTGGGGCATTTGACGCTGGGAAGGCCCGTGCCAAGCCTGAGTGGCGGCGAGTGTCAGCGGTTGCGCATAGTCAAGGCACTGCTTGATGCAGGCGGCCATAGAAATACTGAAGTTCAGCAACACTTGGTGGTGGTAATGGATGAGCCTTCGGCTGGGCTGCATCGTAGGGATGTGCAGCATTTAATCATGGCTCTGAAGAATAACATCACCGATAAGGGGCATACACTTCTGCTGATTGAGCACAATTTGCAATTAACAGGCCACGCAGACTGGATAGTGGACATTGGCCCAGGTAGTGCGGCTCAGGGGGGAAAGGTAATGTTTTCAGGCAGCCTAGGGGATTTTCTGCAATCCGGACTCAAAGTCTCACCAACTTATCTGGCACTAAAGGGGCTGCTTGCCAGTGAGTTTCATCACGCCCCTCATTATGCTCAATTGTTGACCCATCCGAGTGGTGTCTTAGCGCAGCAGGAATCTGTTGCTAGATTCAGACAATATCTTCAAGGAAAAAGCGAGGATTTGGATAATGACGTTGTCATGAATCAGGTTGTTGCGCCAGCCTATTCATTTGAGGCGAGTACCTTGTCCTCCCGGACTTTCGCCCGTACCACCCAATTGGATACCGGGTTGTTCCAGATGTTTGCAGCAGAATCAGGCTGTACTCGGCATCCGATTATGCCGAGCATTGAGGAATTGAAAAACCAGGCATTGGATTTGTTACAGGCCGGGTGGCGTATTGGCTGGTTTCCATCTCCTGCCGGGTATGAAGTCGCCACTTGGTCAGACGTAGTGGAAAATATCAAAACACACATAAAGTGCAGGGAAGGGATATGGTTTGATGGTCAGCGCATATGCGCTAAACCTCCCTATGTACGGCAGTCCCTCAAATTGGATAGCCTGCGCTTGTTATTGTCATCAAATCTGGCACCTGCCGAGGCGGTGAATCAGGCGCTTGCCCTCGGTAAAGGCTGGGTGTCTCTGGTGTGTGTCGAAACGGGTGAAGTACGGGATTTATCCATGCGGGCCATTGATTACAAGAAATTGCGTCTGGGTGCACGCTGGCAAATTCCTCAAATATTTGATGCTGCTGCGCCACTTCATGCCTGTCCTCTATGTCATGGCAAAGGATTTATTGAATCCGTTGACCAAAATCTCATATTTAAGGACAAGAGGAAACCTCTGGACAGCGACGACCTGTTTCACCCCTATGCGCTCGAAGTCCTCAAGCTGGATCGTCGCCAAGTCCTGCTACCTGCTGCCAGATGGCTCAAAGAGTCGGCCTTGACAGACCTGACTGTTCCCTTGAATATTATGGAGCCTGAAGTGGCTGCTGCATTCTGGTTCGGCTACCCTTATAAGGCCTTTTTAAAAAAAGGGGGGCGCAAGCATGTGACGGGTGACTGGGTTTGCTGGCGGGGCATTAACCAATCGGTGTTGTTGAATATGTGGAAATGCTCATCCCGACAATGGGCTGAAAAAGTCAATGTCTCACGATCTGCAATACTTTGTCCTGAGTGTGAATGCAGTGGCCTAGGTTGGGAAGCGCGACAAAGGGTGCTTGCCGGTGTTTCCATGCAGGACATTTATCTTCACTATACAGCCAGACAATTACAACTATGGCTGAGGCAGTTACACCTGAAGACCGGGAAAGGCAGGAAGATTCAGCAGGCACTTGGATTGCTGATAGACCATATGATTGAAACAGTTGGATGTGATTTCAGGCTGTTTGAGCAATTAATTCACCTTCCTGAACGGGTGCAAATGGCAGCTCTGTGCCGCTACCTGCATCACAACGCCCTGATCAATACCACTATATATTTGCACGCTCCTGCCGGATTGACTGACAGTCAGATCAAAGAAATGATTGGCAAATCTGCTGTTTCAGCATTGATGAAACTTGTGTTGGTTTAGCGCCTGAATTTAACTCCGTCCGGATTTGCATGCGTACTATCAGTTTGGATTGAATCGCTGCTGCTTTCGTAAGCACGTCCGAGGGCTGCTTTGCAAGTTGGAGCGGACGGTGTTTTGAATAGAGTTGAACGTCGGCAAGGCCGAGCAGTGTGAATTGGCCTTCAGGCAGGTTCCGAAGTACAGCAGCCGTTCAAATGACAGCGCAGTTGGGTGGACGTGTGACCGCAATCAGGTTCTCTGCTGTCGGTGCCCTTCGCAATTCCACAGACGGCTACCGCCTCATTGCTGACGGATGAACAGTCATGGGTTCAAAGGCAGGTATCCGAGTTGAGCGGACGCTTGGCGCGTCAACCCACGGACTGGAGGTCGGCCATTCCGGTCTTTGGGCCTGAGCCGAACGAACGACAACGATCTGACAGTCAGCAGACCGTGGTACCGCCAAGCCGTTGAGGGTGAGTTTCCCCACCTAATGAACTCATACACTCGACCCTGCGCTGTCCGCAGATCCGATTTCTGCCGCTGTAACCTCAACGAGCAATGCGTAGTCGATAGGGGCATGCGCCAACTAACAGAACCTCTTGCTCTTCTGATAATTGCCAACTCATATTCTAGGATGGTCGAACATGACGAACGACCCCGTTGCCACGGAGTTCAGCAGTTGGCTTGAAGGCCATGTCGCGGCGGAGGCAGTGGGCAGCACGAATGACTAGGCTACTCTGGCGACGACCTCCGCTATCCGCTCCGGGTGTGTCAACTGGGGATTGTGACCGGTATCGGCAATAACCGTGACTGGGCCGTTCCAGAGATGCAACAAGGGATCCTGCGCGCCTACGATCAAATGGATCGGTATTTGTTTCAGTTCCGATAGCCATTGGCGGAAGCGTGCGCGTTCCGACTCGCCGCTCGCTTGCGCCAGGCGGGTGAACGTCTGGACACGCACGGACGGGCGTTCCAGCGACGTGAAGGCGCTGGCGATCGATACGTGGTTTAGACCATCGGGATGTATCTGGTGAGCGAAGGTCGTCTTCGGCAGAAGGCGAAAAAGCAGCCTGCCCAGTGAAGACACCCGCAGCAGCATTGGCGGTCGTGCCTGCAGGAAGAAAGGTGACACCAGCACCAAGGCCTTGACCTTGTCCGGGTGGCGGCGCGCAAATGCCAAAGCAATGCCCGCACCCAGCGAGTGGCCCACCAGAACGGCAGGCTCGGTCACCAGCCGATCCAGCCAGGCTTGACCGATGGCTTCCACCGTTCCCGAGCGTCCCATCCCCGGTAGGTCCGGGATGATGGCGGGATTGTCTAGGTGGCTGCGAACGGCATCCCAGCTGTCGCCATTAAGGGGTAGGCCGTGCAAATAGACAATGGGGGTGCCGTCGCCGGGCAGGCGCTTGACCCATTGCCCCCGTTCGAATCCTGCTTGGGCAGGTTCATGGCCTACGGGATTTGATCGATACGCGCCGGAACCGAAGTCGGCGCTGACCAATTTGGCAATCCAAGGCGCCAGGTTGCGCGTCTTGATCAGTCCATCGATTCCCATGCGCTGCGCCAAGACCTGTGCGGGAACGGTGTCGTAGCGGTCTTCCGCCAGGAAGCTCAAGGTCTCCTTGGCTCCGGGAAGCAAGGCGGCAGGCAGCCGTTTCAACACGCCGGTCGAGACAAAACGCTGTGGCACGGGCACGCCCAGAATGCTGCCCACCAGGCGCAACAAGTCGTGGAGTCGGGGGGTGTCCGGGTCCAGCAGCCAGTACTGGCGGTTGGCGGACTCCGCATAGTCGAGTATTCGGGCCGCGAATTCCGCAACATAGTCGACGTGGCACAGCGGTATGAAAGTATCGGGATTGCCGGGCAGGGCAGGCAACCGGCCGTGAAAGAGTTGCTCGACCATCTCGCCGATTCCGAGGTACTGGGTGGTTTCGCCGTCTTGGCTGTCGCCAATTACCGCCGCCGGGTTGAGGGCGGTCCATGGTAGCCGTAAGCGGGTGCATTCGGCGATTAGGTGCCGGTGAGCGATGCGCTTAGAGGCTTCATATCCGCCCAGCCGCCGGTACCATGCGGTTTCGTCGCCTGGTTCGTCGGCGGCAATTCGGTAACCGCCGATCCAGACGAAGCGCTGCAGCAAAGGAAGACGCGCAGCCCAGCGCACCAAGGACTCACTGGCGTCGACGTTGATGCGTTGTGCTTGAGTTGGCGCCAGGTTCCAGGCAAAGGCCGCCGCCAAATGGAACACGACTTCGATGCTGGACTCGGCTGGCGACAGCGCCTGTTCGAAGCGGATGATGTTCTCTAGATTGAGGTTCACGAAGCGGATGTCCGGCTCCCGCAGGCCCCGCCGAGTCAGCCAAGTGCGATAGCCGGCTTCCTGCTGTGCGACGTCGCGTAGGGCGGCGATCACCCGATGTCCGCGCCGGAGCAGAACCGGTACCAGCCACTTGCCGATAAAACCGTTGGCGCCTGTAACTAGTATTGTTTTCGGTTCGGTTTGCAAGGACAGCATAGATACCTCCTGATTTATTAACTAGACCGGTCTATATATTAGTTGGTCAAAAAAGGTCTCATTGATCGGACATCGCGGGCACCTCCTGCAGCCGCGTTACCAGCATGCGGCAGATGGTTCGGAGAGGCTGAACGCTGCGAGTAGCCCGGGCCAAAATCAGGGCGCCTTCAATCGAAGACAGGATCATCAGAGCATCCTCGCGAGCTCGTATCGCTGTCGCACCATGCCGTTTCAAGGCGGTGGCGATGGCGTCCAACCAGTCTGCGTAGGCCTGTTCGCAAGCACGACGCACTTCTGGATGCTCATCGCCCACCTCCAAGGCAACCGTGGCCACCGGGCAGCCTTTTTGGAAATCCGACGCTTGCAGCCGTCCCTCCAACTCGCGCGCGACAAATTCAATGCCCGCGGCTGCCGAGGGTGCCTGAAAGCATTGCTGCATCAGCGCCCCAATCGCCTGCGATCCCATTGCGAGCGCCTGCGCCACCAATTGGTCCTTGCCACCAGGAAAGTGGAAATACAAAGATCCCTTGGGGGTGCTGCTCTCATTGAGAATCCGTTGCAGACCGACATTGTGAAAGCCGTGCCTCTCGATCAGATTGAGCGTGGCAGCGAGCAGCCGTTCTCGAGTTTGTTCGCCCTTTCTAGCCATGACGACAATTATAGACCAGTCTATATATTATTTGCAATAGTCGATTCTAAGTACCCATCTAATTTTTGACGATTTCAGCCAATAAATCTCCCACCGCGATGGTGATCGGAGAGGGAGATGGGGCCGGGTAACCATTCGAAATCGCGTGCGACCCGAAGGCGGATTCGATTGCCCGGTCGAGGTTCAATCAACTGAAGTCGGTCAAGCCGGAGCAGACGGAGAAACCCGACCGTCAGCAAAGGGCGCGATGTGTGAGCTCGGTGGAAAACGAAACTGCCGTTCAACGGGCTCGTAGGCCGAACGGCGGGAAACCGGCGCACTGCCGACCGATCAGAAGCACGCCGTCAACATCGGCTCAGGCCGAGCAGTGTGAATTGGCCTTCCGACCGGTTTCGAAGTGCAGCAGTCGTTCAAATGACAGCATATCTGGGTGTACGTGTGACCGCAATAGGTTCAGAGTTGCCATTTCAGCAACAAACCCAACCAATTGAATTTTTTTAAGGTCTGGCTCAAAAGTCGAATTCCAACTAGGACGGGCCATGAATCAGCCTCGTTCGAGCAAAAAAAAGTCCGCCCAACCTCAGGCGGAATCGTACAGACCCGGCTCAACCTTCTGACGAACACGCACTTCTAGTTCGATGGGTAATGAGATGTTTATCGACATAGTTTTCTCCCAGGCCGCAGGGGGGGATGTGAATAACATTATGGCAGTTTCTGCCATAAATTGCCGATATCCAGAACCATGGCTGGCGAGGCCGTGAGAGATTGTCAGTGGTGTTATGCATACTTGTGGAACCAAGCTTTATCCACCCTCTACAATTCCACATAAGTCGTGTTTTGACTCCTGTTTAGGTGTTTTTCTTCCCTGTGGACTCGCTGCCGAACTGCTTCTCTCGTAATGCCCAGGAACTTTGCAGCATCCCGTCGGGACAGGACATTGCAGACGATATGGATGGATGTCTGGGGCTTGTCGGGCTTGCTCTTGCCATGACCATTGAGAGCATATTCCCTTTCCTCCCGATCCAGACGATCAATCAGTTGCTGTTCCACCGATTGAACCCGAAGATAATTCGGGGCCATGGCATCTCCTTCCACTTCATCCGGAAGCGGGTCCGATTCGCGCCAGCGGCGCACGAGACCCCATAGCCTCCCCATGATGTATTCCCGAACAGTTCCCAGGATCGGGTTGTACAGACTTTTTCCGGTCGTAACTTCAATGCACATGAGGTATAGCTCCTGCCGGATATCCTCAACCGGCAAGATGCAACACCTGGAAAACTTATGGGCCTCACCCCGCAATTCCTGAAACAGTTCATCAGCAGTGAGCATCGACCAACTCCTCAATCACCTGAACAAAGTTTTTCTGCAAATCACTCAGCCGTGATCCTTGTGCCACTTTCTCCCCAGACCCCGGAATAAGTTTCTCGCAAATCCGAACCGGCAGTTGAATGAGAAAACCCGTTTCTTCGCTGTTCACGGGAGCACGCCCGCTCCGTGCCTGGGGATTCTTCACGCCTGAAGCCATGACCATTTTCATCTCTGGAAAATCTTTTTCCGCTGTCTCCACGAATTCAACCGAAGTCTGACAATCCTGTTTGTCCACGGGTGGTAAAGGGATGCTTGACTGGCGTTTACCTGCCAATTTTTGTACCTGCTGTTTGGCAGATTCACATCGAGGCCAGGTGATCGGTTCTGTCGAATCCAGAACGATTTTCCGCGCTTCTGGCTGTAAGTTCTTGAAGCGTTCCCAGGCATCTGCGCTATTCAGCCGCCCCCCCTCGATCAACGCCCGTGCCAAGGGGTCCCGGGCAATCGACAGCAGGTTGCCTACCCATCGTTCGTTCTTCGACAAGGCCCGGCTGATACTTCCCGGTTCCATTCCAGCCTCTTTCAGACGCAGGACGACTTCGACGTACTCGTTCAGCCCAAGATCAATCCGGTGCAGGTTTTCACACGCCTGAAGCACCACGGCCATGTTATGCGCCGGGAGATTGTAGACAATCGCATTGATCATTGCCCATCCCAACCGATGGGCCGCCCGCAACCGGCGTTCGCCATAGACAATCATCCAGTCCGAACCTGAACGGCGTATCCCGATGGGCTGTAACTGGCCAACCATGTCCATCGATTTCGCCAGGTCTTCCAGGGCTTCCTCGTCAAAATTGCGACGAGGTTGTGATTTGTCCGACCGGATCCGATCAATGGGAGTTTTTTGAAATTCGCGTTCACTGTCAGCGGCTATGCGCTCGTTTTCAAAGCCAATCAGTTCCATCATGCCCTCCGTTGTGTTTGTTTTTTCAGCTTTTCGATTTCGATCTGAATCCGTGATCGAAACTCCGGCATCGATTCCCCCCGTAGCGGAATAACCCCAAGGGTCTGGCCCATGGCCAAGGTCCCGGCCTCGTTGTTCCACCAACCCGGTGGCCCTCGCTGAATGCCTGATACGCCAGGGCTGGTCATGATTTCTTCGATGATTGGGTGCAAATAGCGCGGCGGAATTGAACCTTTCGGTTTGCGTTGCCGGGCGATAGCCACTGCCCAGCGTGCAATCTGAGCTGTCACGCCTCGTTCAATCCAGTCCCTGGCAAGCGGATCGTGGGTGGTGATTTTCACGCCCAGTGCCACCAGGTTTGAGACAAGATTTTCTGTGGCAACAGACAAAAGCGCGGCGGGGTTTTCGTCGGCAGCATCCGCGACTGGAGAAAAGTTATCCACAGGTGCTTTGCTGCGCTTTTGGTTAAGTGATGGTTCAGTGATGGTTATGGGTGCATATTGTGCAGGGGTAGGGGGTGACTTATCCACAGGAAAGGGATGCATATTATGCAGGGGTGCATTAAATGCAGGGGTTGGCCAGTTGGGAGGAGCGGTAATTCGATAGACGCTACTTCTCCCCGATCTCGATAGCCGCATTAAAAAACCATCGACCTCAAGTTGTTTCAAACAGTCGTAAACGGCCCGTTCTTTCAGGGAGCACTTTGAACCAATCATGCTGATCGACGGATAACACTCCCCCTGGTCATTTGCGTTATCCGCCAGAGCCAGAAGCACCATCTTTCTTGCCAAAGGTAAAGTTGTTTTCCACACCTCAGTCATGATTGCAATGCTCATACAACCCCCCTTGAGGGAATTTTCAGTTTGTGGATCCTTGAGTTAAGGGCATTGACCAATCCTGTTTTTTTTCGGGCCATATCAAATGCCAATCGTCAGGGCGCAGATCCTTTCGTGTTACAACCCCTTGACTTATTTGCTCAATTAACACGCATCGTTCCGGACTTAGCAGTTGCCCCTTGCTACAGGCTTTACGGATATATCCTATTGATGTGTTACAAGCGTGTGCAAGTTCGTCTTTCTGAGATACTGATAGCGTGCGTAGATATGCGAGGAGGATGGGTTTCATAAAAAATCTTCCCGTGATTAGAAACAACGCGAGTTTACCTTAGGGTAAACTATAAATCAATACCCGAAGGTTATTTACCTTCCGGTACATAAAGTGGAAAATCAGCAAATGGATAAGTATGAAAGTCGTAGACTCCGTCTGATAGAACTCCGCGATACCCGATGCAACGGGAAAGCGGTGGAGCTTGCGCGCAAACTTGGTCGAGAGCCCTCCTATGTTTCCAGAATGATCTATCCCGAAGGTAAAGCCGGAAAAAAACGCATTGCTGACGAGATGGTCGATGTAATTGAACAAGCTTTCAACCTTCCGCATGGATGGCTAGACATTACTCGACTTTCCGTAGCCGAACCCGCTACCAGTTATCCCAAGATCCATAATTTTGATGAACCGGCTGTAAAGAGCGCTTGTTTCGCAGGTATAGTTCATGGCGACGAATCCGGGTATATAGAAGATTCTGAACCCCCAGGATTTGTCTGGCCGTCTGGAAAGCAACGCTATACCTTAAAAGTTCGAGGGGATTTTTTAGCCCCAAGAATCAAGAGCGGTGAGTACCTGGTCATCCACCCGGAAAATCAACCAATCCCCGGTGATGATGTGTTGGTTTTCCTGAAAGACTGCCGAAAAATGATCAAGGAATTTCTTTACATTCGCGACAGTGAGGTCTCTCTAGGCTCAATAAACAATAACCAAAAGAATGTTTGTGTGCCTCTTGATCAGATAGAGAAGATGCACCAGATTGTGGCAGTCGTTTCGCGCGGAGGCGAATTTCAGGAGTAGAAAACCGGTCGTCGTAAATTCCCATCATTACCCGGAAATGTTTACCCGAAGGTATTGACATAGAGTTTACCCGCAGGGTATTATCCTTTCACCTGTCCCCAAGGGTGCGAAGATGACTGCTGACCGCTGTGACAACACACTCGAATCACAAGTACAAGAACTCTACTCGGTCTTGTTGAAGGTATGGGTCGAAGTCATGGATTTCCCGCCCCAAAAGCCACTCAGCACTGATTCATACCTCCCCCCCGCTATTCACGATGAAATTTTCCCGGTTCTGGAGAGGGTCAATCCGGGACTGCGCTTAGAATTGCAGGGAAAATGAACTTCGTATCTGACAAACCCGCTTTTCTTGGCTCTGATGATCTCAAGGTACTGACCGGATATAGTCGCCCATCGTCCCAGGAGGGATGGTTAAAGGCTCATGGATTCAATGTGGCAAAAAATGGGGTCGGGCGTGTCGTGCTGACTTGGGAGGCCGTGATCCAGTGGCAACTTGGGAGCCGCATAAAATCCACTCCAACTCCTGAATGGAGTAACATCCGGTGATGCGACACCGCGACAGACAGAGCCAGACCGGATTGCTTCCTCGCATGGAGGCCAGACGGTGGAAGAATGGCACAATTCAATACCGCTATCGTATGTCAGATGGGCGATGGATTGCTTTGGGTAACGATAAAAACGATGCGATCCGAAAAGTATTAGATTTGTCGGGGGAGTCGCTGGACCTTGGGACAATCAACGCTATTTGGCGTGAATATCGAGAATCCAAAGGATGGCTGAGTCTGGCTGAACTCACACGCAAGGATTACGAAGGGTCATCAGTGGCACTTCTTGGCGTGTTTGGGCGTATGCAGGCATCTGAAGTCAAAGCCAGCCATGTGGCCACATATCTTGACAAGCGAAGTGCTCCAGTGCGTGCGAATCGTGAGATAGCGCTACTTTCAAATCTAATGCAACTTGCGATCAGGCGGGGAATAGTCGAAACCAATCCTTGCAGGCAGGTGAGGCGTAATCGAGAGACTCCGAGGACTCGAGAGATTCGTCCGGACGAATTGCGGGATTTTCTGGCATGGTGTCAGAAGCAGGGAGGTCAACGGGTGATAATCGCTGCCATGGCTGAGTTCTGCGCTTTAGTTGGGAGTCGTAGGGCCGAGTTCCTGAAACTGACATGGCCTCAGATTAGCGGCGGCGAGATTCGGCTTCAACGCGCAAAACAGCGTGGGAGAGTGGTAGTTGATGTTGTGACTGTCACAGGAACGCTTTCATTACTTCTGGATCGACTACGAGGGCTTGCAGCTGATTCTCGGGTTGGTTATGTTTTCCCAACCAGAGATGGGAATGCTTATACCGACCATGGATTCAAGGCGCTGTGGTCAAAGTTGGTCAAGAAAGCAATGGAAGAAAAGGTGGTTACAGAGCGTTTTACCTTTCATGACCTGCGTGCTTACCATGTAACGCAGTATCGGAAGCAATCCGGAATGCTGCCGGATTTGCATTCAAACCCGGCAACCACGGCAAGGGTTTATGACCGAGCCAAAGAGGTGAAAAGACGGGGACTCTAGCGCAAAAAATCCCGTGACGGGATTTTTTGCGGGATTTGTAACTGTAATTCTATACAGCAAAAATTTCTAACCGATTGATTTATTTGGGGTGACGGATGGGGCTCGAACCCACGACAACCGGAATCACAATCCGGGACTCTACCAACTGAGCTACCGCCACCACTGCTTGAAAAGGCAAGCCGGAATTGTAGCATGCTGTCTCGGAGTTTGCTAGTCTCTGGAGATTTCAATCGTTGTACGATAATTCAAGGAATTCTTATGACCAAGCCCCTTACTCCAGAACACTCAACTACTTCCTCCATTTTTCCCAAGACTGCTTCGAGTATCGATATTCGCGAGGGGGAGGGGGTGCGGACACTGCATTTCGGGTCCGAATGGGTGCAAGGGGCCATGCGAGTGGCCCGTCCTTGGGCTTTGGAATTGGAATATACCCGCGCTATGATTTTTCCTTTGATTTTATGCGAGGAAACGCCAACTCGAATTCTATTGATCGGATTGGGGGCCGCATCCTTGCTCAAGTATTTGTATCGTCATTGTCCCCATGCCCACCTGACGGTGGTGGAAATCGATCCGCGCGTGGTACAAGCAGCGCGTCAGTTTTTCCGTATGCCGGAGGATTCAGAGCGAATCACGTTGGTGGAAGGCGATGGTGCGGACTTCATGAGTCAGGTCAGCGAAACTTATGACCTGATTCTGGTGGATGGCTTTGATGCGCGCGCGCGTGCAGGACGGTTGCAGGGGGAAAGGTTTTATCGGGATTGTGGACGAGTCCTGAGCGCACACGGTTTTCTATGCGCCAATTTATTGACCCGTCAGCGCGGTTATCGATCGGCCTTGAGTGCCTTGAACGCCATTTTTACCGAGCGAACCCTGCATTTTCCTACGCTGGATAGCGGCAATGGTGTGGTTTTGGCCAGTGCGGAGCCGCAGGGTCCCTGGTCTTTGGTGGAGTTGCGGGCAAGGGTTCTGACCTGGAAAAAAAATCATGCCCTGGATCTGGGGCGTCTTCTCGCCCGCATCGAACAACTTCAGTCCGGTGCAAGCGGGATGCTGAGACTGGGTCAGTGATCAGAAGCCGCCGTGCTGTTGGGCCACCATGCAAAAGATTACGGGGATGGAGAGCATGGTATTGAAGCGCGAAGTCAGCAGGGCAATCCGGGCTGCTTTGGGTTTTTCAATGATTTCCACAGGGACGAGCCCGAGTGCTTTTTTCTGATTCGGCCAGATGATGAACCAGACATTGAAAGCCATGATGAACCCCATCCACATGCCCAATCCGATGGGCACGACTCCTTCGCGCAGCATCAGAGCCTGCATGACATATCCATTCATGGAGGCCAGCCCCAGACCCATGATGACGGTGGCCAACGCGGCCCAGCGAAACCAGAAAAGGGCGGCTGGTGCGATGATCTTGGAGATAGCAGGTTTCTGTTCGTCCGGGATCTTGGACATGGAAGGAATCTGGACGAAATTGAAATACCACAGCAGACCGATCCACATGATGGCCACAGTGACGTGGAGCCAGCGAAAGGCAAAAGTCCACCAATTGTGGGAAAGGAGGTCTAGGTTGCCCCCTCCAAGCATGGCCAGGATTAGAGCGAGCAGGATAAAACCCGCGCTGACGGTACGGCCCAACGATTGGAAAATGATACTCATGACCAGCTCCTGGAGTGTGAAGTTTTTATGACGGAAATCTTTTCCCGTCTGTTGGGATGGGGGAAGATACCACATCTATAGAAAATTACGTCAAGATACGGTGGTATTCGATACGGCAGGCGTCTCTCGACATGATTCAATAGTCCCTCTGCATGAAGGAGGAGGGGGATGAGAGGGAAATGGACGGGTCGCCCGAAGCATGAGGAACCGCCTGACGGCACTCCTCCTATTGTCAATCCCCGGGTGATACAAGCATGGTTTGAAGTGCAGGGGGCGGCGCTGGTAGAGCGAAACCGCTGGTTTCTGATCAGTTTGGTTCTGGGGTTGGGGTTATTTCTGAGCGGTATCGCTTTGGTGCTTCTCCTTCCCTTGAAGGCAGTGGTGCCCTTCGTTCTGGATCGCTCGGAAAATGGGGCAGTGGCTGTTTCCAATACCCATGTTCAGGTATATCACCCGGCGGAGTCTGAAAAGCGCTACTTTCTGGCGCAGTGGGTGCGTCAGTTGCTGACCCTCGATCCGCACCTGACCCCTGTGTACCTGGCGGATGCTTATCAATTGACACGAGGAAAAGCGACGGTGGAATTCACCGACTGGGTGCAGCGCAACCAGCCAATGGCCGAGTTGCGCAAAGACCCCACTTTGACCCGTACCGTAGCGGTGTCCAGTGTATCGCTTATCGAGGATGAAGCGGCTCTGTTGCGTGTCGTGACGGAACGGCGCAATGGCGGAAATCCCATGGCACAGCGCGAGAAATTCATTCTGACCTTGCACTTTTCCGTGGTGGCTCCCGAGCGCGAGGAGGAAGTTCTGAAAAACCCGGCGGGGCTATTCATCACGCACTTTTTGGTGAATACGGATTTGGAGCAATGAATGAATGACCTGCCCTTCAGGAATCTCGGTTTTTTCGCGGTGGTGAAAAAGCGT
The DNA here is from genome assembly GCF_000735045.1 of Ferrovum myxofaciens. Lineage (GTDB taxonomy): Bacteria > Pseudomonadota > Gammaproteobacteria > Burkholderiales > Ferrovaceae > Ferrovum > Ferrovum myxofaciens. The sequence continues at coordinate 14,284 of NZ_JPOQ01000044.1, read as the reverse complement.
ATGTTCCCATGGTCCGGCGTGATGGCGATGGGTTGGGCAAGGGCAGGGTGGTGTCTTTGCGCTTTATTATTGACTCAAGCGGCAGATTCTGATCCTGTGGGGCCGACTCGTACACAGGTACAAGTTTATGATTCGGAAGTTCCAACGGAAATCCTCACCGTCCCCGGGGTTCCTACAGACCTGCAGTTGGCTCCCCATGAAAAAATCACGGGATTGGCTCTGGGGGATACCTTGCAATGGCGCGTGGAGGAATTGCCGGGGCATCTTTTTCTCAAGCCGTTGCGTCCTGACCTTTTCACGGCGGGGACTTTGGTAACCAACTTGCGCGTCTACTCCCTGGTTCTGCGCAGTACTACCCCCCAGGGACCCTGGGTTATGCGGGTGCGGTGGATTTTGGACGAAGAAAAATCCCTGTCTTCTCCATCGGGGAAAACGATTCATCCCTTTTCTCTGATTCCACGGCGCGTGCATACCCATTACACGATCAAAGGAGATGCGGAATTTCGTCCTCTGGAAGTGTTTGACGATGGACGTTTTACTTGGATTGACATGGGACACCCCCAGGTACTTCCTGCCGTCTTCATGGTCGATGCCGAGGGTTCCCGACTGGTCAATTATCTGCTTCATCCCCCTTATTTTGTGGTGCAACGACTGATGCCGCGTTTTCTGCTCAAGTTGGGTGGAACCGAAGTTGAAGTGATCAATCCGGATTATGGCAAGTCCTCCGAAGCGCAGGGGGAGGTGCCAGAGCAAAAACCATGAGAGAAAAGGAAACCATGGGTGTGGCACAGGTGGGCGTGGAAAAAAATATCCGGCCAGAATCAGGCATCGAGTCTGCACCAGACGCAGAACAATCCGGCCTCTGGGAAGAGGCACAGGAATGGACAAAGGGAGTTCCGCCAGGCAGGGTTCGTCGCCATTTGCACTGGTGGGTGGCTGCAGGATTGGGGTTGGCGGTGGTACTGGGGTTCGGGGTTCAGGCTCTGGTCGGTCGGGTAAGGGCAGCATCATCGCCATCCCTCGATGCCCAGACTGTCGTCTTGGGACAGGCCCCGGCGGTCAGTACATTGCAGCATGAATTGGTGCGTGAGCAGATGGCCGACCCTGGACCGCCACCGCCGCTGGTGGATGATGCGGGAGAAAAAGCCCGTCAGGCTGAGCAGGAACGCCAGCATCAGATCGAGTTGGCCCGTGTCCAGCAGGCAGCCCAGATTGCTGCCAGTCCAATTTTGGCCATTGGGGGGCCAGTGGCTCAGCCGGTTCCGCTTTCAACCCCTGCACCGGGCAGTTCATCTTCCATTGCAGAGCCCGGTTCGGGGATGGGCATCCTTCCCGGGAGTGAATCCGTCCCACCCAACATCCCTTCTCTGGGCTTAGGTCTCAATGGGGTAGGGGCCTTACCTGCTCTGACAGGGATGGTGGCTTCGCCCTGGAATCCAACCCCGGCCATACCTGGAGCAGCACCCCAAACTCCTCCGGCAAAGGTGCGTTCACGCCAGAACACGACTCCTCTGGAACCGATCCAGCCATCCAATCATGCTCTTGTGCTGGAGGGAACCGTCATGCCAGCGGTTTTGATTACCCAGATTAACAGTGATTTGCCCGGATTGATCACGGCCCAGATTACCGAGGATGTATACGATTCCATTGATGGAACCCTGCTGGCCATTCCCAAGGGCAGTCGGCTGATCGGGCAGTTTGCAGCACACATCTTGCCGGGACAGGAGCGTTTGATGGCCTCTTTTCATCGCCTCATCCTGCCCAGTGGGGTGAGTTTTCAGTTGGAGGATATGGTTGCTTCTGATGACCAGGGGCAGTCAGGCATGCAGGATGAGGTAGATAATCGATTCTGGAAACGTCTGGGCGGGCAGTTCATGACGGCCGGACTGGCTCAGATCATTGCCCAGCCAACGGGAGGAGTGACCGTACTGGGGGGCATGGGCAACAACCTGACCACGGATGCGGCGGGTCAGATTCTGGTGAATACCGCCAGCATCGGTTTTGCCGGACAAGCGGCCATCGGTCCGGTGATCATTATCAAGAAAGGCTATCCTTTTACCCTGTTGGTAAACCGCGATATGGACTTTGCTTCCCTGGCTTCCGCTTCAGCAGAAATGTCCGGTGCCCCTTCTACGCCCTGAGGGAGAAAGGTTTCAATGGCGGTGTGACATCGCCATTCTGGGCACGCTGGCGCAACGCATGATCGATCAAAACAAGGGCCATCATGGCTTCCACGATGGGTGTGGCACGAATGCCGACACAGGGATCATGACGTCCGGTAGTCTGAACTTCTACGGCTTGCCCCAGGCGGTCGAGGGAACGACGGGGTAAGCGAATACTCGATGTGGGTTTGATGGCCAGGTGTGCAATGAGATCCTGTCCCGTGGATATCCCGCCCAGAATTCCGCCCGCATGATTGCTTTGAAACCCCGCTGGCGTCATTTCATCACCGTGTTCCGTGCCTCGCTGGGTCACTACGGCAAACCCGTCGCCAATTTCCACACCTTTTACGGCATTGATGGACATGAGGGCATGGGCAATGTCTGCATCCAGACGGTCAAAGACGGGTTCGCCCCACCCCGCTGGCAGACCGCTAACCACCACGCTCAGACGTGCCCCCACGGAGTCTCCCGACTTGCGCAGATCATCCATGAAGGATTCCAGTTGAGGGACGAGATCCGGGTCCGGGCAAAAAAACGGGTTTTGGTCGATGGCGGTCCAGTCTTTGGCTGTGATGGGAATGGGTCCCAATTGGGACAGGTACCCGCGAATAGTGATGCCGTAACGCTGTGTCAGCCACTTCCGGGCAACGGCGCCAGCCGCCACCCGTGCCGCTGTTTCTCGGGCGGAGGAACGTCCTCCGCCGCGATGATCGCGCAACCCATACTTCTGTAGATAGGTGTAATCGGCGTGACCAGGACGGAACTGCTGGGCGATTTTATCGTAATCACGACTGCGCTGGTCTTCGTTATGAATCACGAGGGCGATGGGCGTGCCCGTGGTAACCCCTTCGAAGACACCAGACAGGATCTGTACCTGATCTGATTCGCGACGCTGGGTGACATGACGGGAGGTACCGGGTTTGCGTCGGTCCAAGTCAGGTTGAATGTCGGCTTCGCAGAGGGGCAGTCCAGGCGGGCAGCCATCAATTACGGCACCCAGCGCGGGGCCATGGCTTTCCCCAAAGGTCGTGACACAAAACATTCGCCCCCATGTATTACCGGCCATACCCATTCCCCGCACAAAAGTTGAATCTTAGCATGGAGTTTCGTGGGGAGGTCCCGTCGAGTTGCATTGCGTCTGATGCACTCGCAGAATCTCTCGATTCAGGGGGAATCCGAACCGCGCTGTTCGGTGACCGATTTCTTTTGAAGAGCACCTGTTACGCCATATTGAGAGAAATGCAACTGGTAGTGGGCAGGGTCCGGCAACGTGATTCGTACCCGTCCTCCCACCGGCAGAGTGAGTTTGTCCCGCACATGACCAAAGGGTAGGTTCTGCAACAAGGGAATGGGGACTAAGTGTTGCAGATAATCTACCACCTGTTCCAGGGTATAAGGTGCTGCCGAGGCGTGGGTAGGTTCGCAGCGGTTGAACTGGCCCCACAGGATGGCACGTACCGAATTGAATACGCCCGCATGGTACAACTGCATCAGACAGCGCTCGATGATGTAAGGCTCTTCATTCACTTCTTCGAGGAACAGGATCCCTTCCTCTACCTGAGGCAGATAGGGCGTTCCCACCAGGTGAGCCACCAAGGACAGGTTGCCACCCCACAGGATTCCTTCCAGTCCGTTGCCGATCTGGTGGCGTAGGCGCAGTCCGGCTGCCCCCTCATGAATAGTGAAAGGCAAACGAATGAGGGGGGACGAGTGGGTTTCATTTTGCAGCAGGGGTAAAAAATGATCCTGGTGCAACGCACTTCGATGTGGATGTCCGAAATCGGGGGCGGCCATGGGGCCTGCAAAGGTGACCAGCCCCGTTTTCGCCAGTACTGCCAGATGAAGAGCCGTGACATCACTGAAGCCGATGATGGGTTTGCGGGCCGTAGCGATGGCGTCATAGTCCAGATGCGGCAGTAGGCGGGTCAAGCCATAGCCACCACGAGCAGCCATGATGGCATCCACTTTGGGATCACGGATCAGTTCATGAAAGTCTTCCAGTCGTTCGGTATCAGTTCCTGCAAAATACTCGTGCCGGTTGCGAATATGGGTTCCTTCGCGCACATTCCAACCGTGTTCAGAGAAATACAGGATGGCCATTTCCAAGGCTCCGGGCTCGGTCAGGAAGCCGGAGGGCGCACATAGACCCAAGGTAGGGTTGGGCGGGAGTAAATAGGGTAAACGTGTGTTCATGGCACAAATATAACGTGAAATTCATTGGTCGTCATCGGGGCTTGGACAATCCTTTTACAGTCGCCATTCTTGAGAGGGTAAATTGCCTCGAGTTTTCTGACCCTTGGTCGTTGTGTCATAATAACCCGTTCAGTGGAGGATCTTGGTAATGACGGCTCAAACCCTTTATGACAAGTTATGGCGGGCTCATGTGGTGCGTGAAGAAAGTGACGGTACGACGTTGTTGTACATTGACCGCCATCTGGTTCACGAGGTGACCAGTCCACAGGCCTTCGAGGGCCTGACGCTGGGAGAACGTCCCTTATGGCGGGGGCAAAGTATCGTGGCCACTGCGGATCATAATACGCCCACTGTCACCCAGACGGAAATTCATGATCTCGTTTCGCGCCTCCAGGTGGAAACTTTGAGCCAGAATTGTCAGTCATTCGGAGTAACACTGTATCCCATGGGCGATCGGCGTCAGGGTATTGTGCACGTCATGGGACCAGAGCAGGGGGCTACCCTGCCGGGCATGACGGTGGTTTGTGGAGACTCTCATACCAGTACCCATGGGGCTTTTGCTGCCTTGGCTTTTGGCATCGGCACCTCCGAAGTGGAACATGTCATGGCCACCCAGACCTTGGTGGCGCGCCGCTCCAGAACCCTGCGTGTCACCGTGGACGGGACACTGCCGGAAGGTGTGACGGCCAAGGATGTGGCGCTCTACATCATTGGTCATATCGGCACTGCCGGAGGCACAGGATATGCCATCGAGTTTGCGGGGGAGGCCATTCGGGGTCTCAGCATGGAAGGGCGCATGACTCTGTGCAATATGGCCATCGAAGCGGGAGCCCGAGCAGGTTTGATCGGTGCTGATGATGTCACCTTTGCCTACCTGAAGGGACGTCCCTACGCTCCGTCCGATGCTCAGTGGGGCCAGGCCGTCACCTATTGGCGCACCTTGCACAGCGATGAGGGGGCGGTGTTCGACAAGGAAGTCACTTTGTCGGCTCAACACATTGAACCTCTGGTGACCTGGGGTACTTCGCCGGAAATGGTGGTGAGTGTGACAGGGCAGGTGCCCGATCCCCGTCTGGAAAAGGACCTGGTGCGTCGCCAGAGCATGGAACGGGCCTTGATTTACATGGGGCTGATCGCCAATACGCCCATGATCCGAATTTCTCTGGACAAGGTGTTTATTGGTTCCTGCACCAATTCCCGCATCGAGGATCTGCGTGCAGCGGCAGCGGTGGTGAAGGGCAAGCATGTGGCGGCCAACATCAAATTGGCCATGGTGGTTCCAGGTTCTGGACTGGTCAAGGCGCAGGCCGAAGCCGAGGGGTTGGATCAGATATTTCTCGAGGCGGGTTTTGAATGGCGCCATCCTGGCTGTTCCATGTGCCTGGGTATGAATGAGGACCGTCTCAGTCCGGGGGAACGTTGTGCCTCTACTTCCAACCGGAACTTTGAAGGACGGCAGGGCACGGGCGGACGTACCCATCTGGTTAGCCCACAGATGGCTGCTGCCGCAGCCATTGCGGGACATTTTGTCGATATTCGGGAGAACTTTTGATGCGCGCTTTCACCCCCCTGAACGGTCTCGTGGTGCCCCTTGATCGGGCCAATGTGGATACCGATGCCCTCATTCCCAAACAATTTCTCAAATCCATTCATCGTGCTGGTTTTGGTCCCAATCTGTTTGATGCCTGGCGTTATCTGGACGAAGGCCAGCCCGGACAGGACAATCGTTTGCGCCCCCTGAACCCTGAATTTGTCCTCAATCAACCCCGCTATCAGGGGGGGCAGATTCTCCTGGCGCGGGAGAACTTTGGTTGTGGTTCAAGTCGCGAACATGCACCTTGGGCGCTGGATGATTATGGATTTCGGGTGATCATCGCTTCCAGTTTTGCCGATATTTTCTTTAATAATTGCTTTAAGAATGGATTGCTTCCAATTGTTCAAAAAGAAGAAATAGTTGATTTCCTATTCAAGGAAGTAGAGGCTGCTGAAGGCTATCGATTGCAGGTGGATTTGTCTGTACAGACCTTGACGACCCCGACTGGAAAAATTTTTGAATTCGCTGTGGATGGGTTTCGTAAAGAATGCTTGCTGCGCGGATTGGATGAAATCGGGTTGACCTTGCAGCATGCCGATGAGATACGTGCCTATGAAGAACGCCGGGCCAAGCAGGAGCCTTGGATTTTTGCCTGAAGGTGTCAAGCGTTGTGGATTTACGGGAAAAAAGATCGATTTGACTGTCTTGACGACTAATTATCGATAATCCATAATACGTTTTTTTGGTTTCGGGTTTTCCTGTCATGTGGATCGTTCGTCTCGCCTTGCAACGCCCCCATACTTTTCTGGTGATGGCGTTGCTGATCGTGCTGCTGGGGGTTTTCAGCATTCGTCGCACGCCCACGGATATTTTGCCCAATATCAATATTCCGGTGGTGTCGGTGGTGTGGAATTATTCGGGCATGCCGCCCCAGGATATGGCCGACCACATTACCTCGTTTACCGAGCGGGTCGCCACCACCACGGTCAATGACATCGAGCATATCGAGTCCCAGTCATTGAATGGGATCGCGGTGGTGAAGTATTTCTTTCAACCTCGGGTCAACGAGGATCTGGCTGTCGCTCAGATCACTGCCATTTCTCAGACCCTTTTGCGCCAAATGCCGCCGGGCATGACTCCCCCATTTATTCTGGCCTATAACGCGTCCAGTGTGCCGGTCATCCAGTTGGCACTGGACAGTTCACGCTTGACGGAAGGCCAGTTGTTCGATTTCGGAAACAATTTCATTCGCACTCAATTGGCGACTGTGGCAGGCGCATCTCTTCCTTATCCCTATGGCGGGCAGATGCGTCAGGTGCAGGTGGATCTGGAACCAGCGGCATTGAGGACTTATGGTTTGTCGGCCAATGATGTGACGCGTGCCCTGGCCACTCAGAATCTGATCGTTCCGGCCGGAACGGAAAAAATTGCCCATTGGGAATATGTGGTGAAGTTGAACGCCAGTTTCCCCGATATTGATCAGTTGAATGGTATCCCTTTGCGTACACCCTCTGGGGCACTGATCCATATTCGGGACGTGGCCCATGTCTATGATGGAGCGCTCCCGCAGACCAATGTGGTACGAGTGGACGGACACCGAGCCGTGTTGATGAGCGTGCTCAAGACCGGGTCGGCATCCACCCTGACGATCATCGACAGCATCAAGGGTCTCATGCCACAGGTGCGGGCAGATATGCCCCCGGGTATGCATATCCATACCACGGGAGATCAGTCCCTGTTTGTGACGGCGGCGATCGATGGGGTGGTGCGTGAAGGGTTGATCGCAGCGGCTTTGACGGGGCTCATGATCTTGCTTTTTTTGGGATCGTGGCGTAGTACCCTGATTATCACCGTTTCCATTCCTCTTTCCGTACTGGTGTCCCTGATTGTGTTGTCGTGGTTGGGCGAGACCATCAATATCATGACCCTGGGCGGCTTGGCCTTGGCCGTGGGAATTTTGGTAGATGATGCCACGGTGGCCATTGAGAACATCAACTGGCACCTGGAGCAGGGTAAAGATACAGAAACGGCTATTCTGGATGGTGCGCGTCAGATCGCCATGCCCTCGTTGGTGTCCACCCTGGCCATTTGTATCGTCTTTATCCCCATGTTTCTGCTCACTGGGGTAGCCCATTACCTTTTCGTGCCTTTGGCAGAAGCAGTGGTATTTGCCATGTTGGCCTCTTGGATATTGTCCCGGACTCTGGTACCGACCTTGGCCAAATACTGGCTACATCAGGAACATGGAAACTCTGCGCGACATTGGGGTGCCGTTATCCAGCAGCGTTTCGAAGCAGGGTTCAACCGTTTGCGTGGGGCTTATCATGTCCGTTTGGAAAAAGTGTTGCGCGCCCGTCCGCGTCGTTTTATCGTGATCTTCTATGGAGTGGTGGGGTTGTCGTTCCTGTTGTACCCGTGGATTGGGGAGAATTTTTTTCCAGAGGTGGATGCAGGACAGATCAAGTTACACTTGCGTGCCCCCAGTGGGACGCGTATCGAGGACACGACGGCTTTATGTGACTTGGTGGAACAAGATATACGGCGTCATGTGGGGAAGCAATTGGATGCCCAAGTGGATGTGGTGGGGTTGCCCTACAGCGGGATCAATTTGTCTTACAGTACCTCCGCGCCCATCGGACCGGGGGATGCGGATATTTTTATTACGTTGAGTAAGGGGCATACGCCCACCCCGGAAGTAGTGCATGAGTTGAGAAAGGTATTGCACCAGGATTTTCCGACCATTTCCTTTGCTTTCCTGCCCGCAGACATCGTCAGTCAGATCCTGAATTTTGGCTTGCCTGCCCCTTTGGATGTGCAGATCTCGGGGATTCGTCTGGCAGAGAACCGAGTTTTTGCCAATCGTTTGCTGGCCCAACTGAAGACGATCCCGGGGGCCGTAGACCTGCGTATCCAGCAACCCTTCGACTATCCTCAGGTGGAGGTTGAAGTGAATCGTGATCTGGCCGAGACCTTGGGATATACGGAGCAGGATGTGGCCAGTAATCTCATGACATCCCTGTCCGGAAGTTTTCAGACGGCACCCAGTTTCTGGACCAATCCAAAAAACGGTGTGCAGTACAACGTGTCGGCACAGATGCCGCAATACCGTCTGCAGTCGGTGGGAGATTTGGGCCAACTGCCTATTACTGTGGCCTCGCCCATGGTGCCCCCGCAAATCCTAGCTAACCTGGCCACTTTTCGCCACGGCGTAGGGCCCGCCGTGGTCAGTCACTACAATGTGAAACCTGCCATCGATATTTTTGGGGCGGTTCAGGGAACCGATTTGGGCACGGTGGCGAAACGCATTCGGGAAATCATTCATGCAAACCAAAAGTATCTGCCCAAAGGGACACAGGTGATCGTGCGCGGACAGGTGCAAACCATGCATGATTCCTTTACCAGTCTGGAGTGGGGTCTTTTGAGCGCTATCGTGCTGGTGTATTTGCTCATCGTGGTGAATTTTCAGTCGTGGATCGATCCTCTCATCATCATTGGCGCTTTGCCTGCGGCTTTAGCTGGGATTGTGTGGATGCTGTTTCTTACCCACACGACCTTATCGGTTCCCGCTTTGACGGGGGCCGTGATGTGTATGGGGGTTGGAGCGGCCAACAGTATCCTGGTGATCAGTTTTGCCCGCGAGCGGGTAGCGGAGGGACTGTCGGCGCTGGAGGCGGCGCTCGAAGCGGGAAGTACTCGTTTACGACCGGTGCTGATGACGGCCCTGGCCATGGTCATCGGAATGCTGCCCATGGCTCTGGGACTGGGGGAGGGCGGAGAGCAGAATGCACCTTTGGGGCGTGCCGTCATCGGAGGATTATTGTTTGCCACCGTGGCGACCTTGTTTCTCGTGCCCGTATTGTTTAGTTTGATTCGTTCCAGACGTTCGGTTTCCTCAAGGACTATGTCATGATTTCCTCTCGTTTCTTTGGTGGGTTGATTTTTCTGGTAGCGGTAGGAGTTGCGGCTTGGGGTATCATGAGCCGTTTGCACGCTCAAACGGCCCTGGCCCAGTATTCGATGGCAGATGCTCAATGGCAGGTGGAGGTGACCCATGCCCTGCCGGAAAGTCATGTGCCCGATCTGATTCTTCCTGGCCAATTGCAGGCCTGGACGGAAACTCCGATTTATGCCCATACCTCAGGGTATCTCAAACACTGGGCGGTGGACATCGGGCAGAAGGTCAAGGCTGGCCAAGAAATTGCCGAGATCAGTACCCCGGATATCGACGCACAGGAAGCACAAGCCGAGGCCGAGATGCGAACGGCGGAGGCCAATGATGAACTGGCGCGTGTGACGGCGCAACGGTATGCAGCCCTCCTGCCCACCAAAACCGTATCGCCTCAGGATGCAGACAATAAACGTTTGGATGCGGAAGCCAAGAAGACGGCACTGGATGCGGCACGGGCCAATCTGGAACGACTGCATGCACTGGACCGATTTAGGAAGATCGTCGCTCCTGTGGACGGGATCATTACGGCACGCAACGTGGATGTGGGCACTATGATCGATAGCGGATCAGCCAATGGCAAGGCAACAGAACTATTCCATCTGGCAGATGCACGGCGTCTGCGGGCCTACATCCCGGTTCCGGAAGATGAGGTTTCATCTCTTCCGGCGGGTGGAGCGGTCAATATCGAGGCCCGTACTTTTCCGGGGCGGATCTGGAATACTCAATTGGTTCGCCATGCCCAGGCAATCGATCCCATCAATCATACGGAGTTGGTGGAACTTAATCTGGAAGGCGGAATATTATTGCCAGGCAGTTATATAGAGGTACATTTTCCTCGCCATGCTGCGAAGCAATCGGTGACTTTGCCGGCCAATACCCTGGTGTTTCGTGCTAATGGGACTTCTGTGGCCGTAGTGAACGAACATCAAGTGGTATCTCTGAAACCCGTTATCGTGGGACGGGATTTGGGTGAGCGCATCGAAATTCTGGCAGGAATCAGTTCGTCGGATCGGGTGGTGGTGAGTCCCCCTGATTCTCTGGCCGATGGCGTGACAGTTGTCGCCCGTGAGGCTGGCGCACTTAGGAAAATACCATGAAAAAGGTTCTGATCGCAGGCCTGTTCTTTGGGTTGTCAGGTTGCTCCTTCGCGCCTACCTACACCCGCCCTGACCTGCCCACTGCATCCCAATATCAGGAGAAAATGGTAGAGGATGGGCACTGGGTACCTTTCAAAGCCACAGAGACCTCCCAAACCTGGTGGAAAGTTTTTCATGATCCGGTATTGGACGATCTGGAGCACTCGGGATTGGTGGCCAACCAGAATTTGTTGGCGGCCTTGGCTCGTCTGGATCAAGGACGTTCGTTAGCACGCGAGCAATGGGCCAATCTATGGCCCATGATCGGAGCTGCGGCGACGCACCAGAAGACGAAAATTTCCGAACATACCATGATCTTTCCAGTACAAAACTATCCTGCATTCCAGACCAATCAAGTTCAACTGGATCTGAATTACGAGTTGGACATCTGGGGGGCATTGCGCAATGCTGCCCATGCCGCCGATGCTCAGGCCCGTGCCAGTGCCGACGATCTGGCTACCTTGGCCTTGTCTACGGAAGCCGAAATTGCATTGGATTATGAATCGTTGCGCGCGCTTGATGTGGAATTATCCGAGACGGAACGACAGGTGAATAGTTGGTCTGATAACCGTGCGTTGACAACTGTATTGGTGACGGGGTCCGAGGCCGCCATCCCGGATCAGGCACAGGCTGATCTGAATTGGCAGATGGCACGCCAGCAACTCAATGAACTGCGTCTGCAGCGTGAACGGATGCAACATGCCCTGGCTCTGTTGGTGGGCTCAAATCCTGAGGAGTTCCACATTACCCCGGTGGAGGCCGAATTACCCACCCCTTTACATCCCGTTCCAGGGATGCCTTCGGTCTTGCTGGAACGACGTCCTGATGTGGTCAGTGCCGAAGAGAAGGTGAAAGCTGCCAATGCCAATATCGGGGTGGCCAAGGCTGCATGGTTTCCTGTCTTTAATTTGACAGGATACTCGGGTTATGGAAATACGGGTTATGGACCTTTACTGGTGGCCCCCAATCGTTTATGGTCTTTCGGTCCTACCTTGTCGTTGCCTCTGTTCAATGGAGGGCAGATCGCGGCGGCCAACGACTTGGCACGGGCTCAGTGGGAAGAGAGCGTGGCCAATTATCGAAATACCGTGTTGGGGGCGTGGCGTGAGGTGGAAGATCAATTGGCGGCCCTGCGCGAATTAGAAGAAGAAGCCGAGGCTGCTCATGGAGCCAGCGAGGCAGCGCAGCAGGCCTTGGAACAGGCTCGTCTGCGCTTTGAGGGAGGGTTGACCAACCGTTTCGAGGTATTGCAGGCTGAGCGGACTGCGGCTCTAACCTTGACCGGAGCGACTCAATTACGCTTGCGGGCCTTGGCGAGCAGTATCGTTCTGGTCAAGGCGCTGGGTGGTGGGTGGTCAGATTTGGATTCTTCTGATTCGGAAAAATCCCCTGCCCCTGCGGGAGTGCATTCCTGATGTCTCAACCTTTACCGCGCCGTTGCATGCGTGACCAGATTCGCGATCGCTTGCTGGAATGTATTCTGGAGGGGACCTATGCGCCAGGACATCGTTTTGTAGAACTGGATCTGGCGGCGGAATTCCAGGTCAGTCAGAGCCCCGTTCGCGAAGCTCTGCGTGAATTGGAAGTGATGGGTGCAGTGGAGTCCCTGCGCTACAAAGGGACCCGTGTACGTTCCCCTAATCCGGTGGAGATGGCCGAAGCCTATGTTTTGCGGGCTATCTTGGAACAGCGTTCGGCAGAATTGGCCGTTCCCTGCCCACATGCGGTATTGGATTCCCTGCGTGCCGATCTTGCGTCCTTACACGAGTCGGCTCAAGACCGTGATGTGACCCGTTACAGTCGACATGCACTCAATTTTCATCGAAGCATCGTGGTGCAGTCCGGCAATCATTTGTTTCTGGAAGTATGGGAAAACGTCCAGACGCGTGCACGCTTGCCTTTTGTGGCTCAGCACCTGTCCGCTGAGTTGTCCTCCTGTGCTGCCGATCACGACGCCATTCTGGCGGCCCTTGAAAAGGGGGAAGGAGCCTTGGCAGGAAGATTGGTGCGCGCTTTCATGGAATCCTTGCTGGCTAAACTACCGCGCTGAAAGGTTCTGCCACCTGACGAGTTTTACTTTATAATCGCGGTCTGGAGAGGTGGCAGAGTGGTCGAATGTACCTGACTCGAAATCAGGCGTAGGTATATGCCTACCGTGGGTTCGAATCCCACCCTCTCCGCCAATAAAAAGTTCTAATTACATGATTTTGTTATAGTTTTAAGGTATTATAATTTATTGGTATGCCATCCAGTATGCCGTTAATTGATGGCTTTGCTTGGACGACAGTGGACGACAGTGGACGATAGCAGTTTAAAGTCCCCTATAGGGGATCCGTAAATCCCTCGCCTTTAGGCGACAGGGTAGAATGTGGGGATGAAAGATTATAAGGCTGGCAGCCATACGATATGGGACTGAAAATATCATTTGGTGTGGATTACGAAGTACCGGTATCCGGTGCTGGTGGGGGATGTTGGGGCGAGGACGAGGGAGTTGCTGAGGGAGATATGTTGAAGCATGGAATTGACGATCTATGCGGGGGCGGTGAACCGAGATCATGTACACATGCTGATAGGGATTCCGCCCCATATATCGGTATCGAAGGCGGTGCAGTACTTGAAGGGGAAGAGTTCGCATAAGTTACTTGCGGAGTTTCCGGGTCTGAAGAAAAGGTATTGGGGGCAACATTTGTGGGGTAGGGGATATTGGGTGGAATCGAGCGGGAATGTGACGGATGAGGTGTGGAAGAAATACATTGAGGATCAGAAACCAGAGGAGCCGGATGATAGTTTCAAGGTGGTGTGAGTCGGCGAATGCCGACACGAGTACCGGCTTGAGCCGTAATTTTAAGCCCTCGCCTTTAGGCGAGGGTCGTTAACAACCTTGCCTTATCCCCGTATAAACTCTTGATGGTTTCGCCTGAAATTACGTCTGCCAAGGAGCGGTCGAGACGCTTCACAATCGTAGCAGCAAATTCTTACGTTCTTCGGACCGAGCCATCCCCATGAGCAATATCCGCAGAATTCTCAATATCAAGCCGAACGAGTCGAAAACGGTAATTCTGCGGATATTGCTCATGGGAATTGATTCCAAACCCGAGGATCAGCAGCCCTTGGCGGTTGCGAGTTTCGACGGTTTCGGCAGCAGTTCCGGCCAACGTTCGCGGCCAGTCCGCTGATCGCTGTCGTTGGACGAAGCCGCTATCGCGGAGAAATGTTCCCCCCCAATTTGATTAGTTGACATAATTCCTCCTCGTTCCCGCAAGGGTTTTTTGCACTTTATCACGAGGATCATGATTATGACATACGTATT
>NZ_JPOQ01000043.1 GCF_000735045.1 Ferrovum myxofaciens | reverse complement strand
CTGAAATCTATGCCCATGCCTATTGCCGCATCACCAGTTACCTGCAAACCATGGCTTACAAAGGGGTCAATCCCATGATTGCCATTCAAATGGCTTTGGCTGGTGAATTAGGGGGCGAGTAGTTACAAATCAAACATAATTTCCAGCCAGACACAGCGCGCAGAAGGGGTTGCCATGCAGGTCATAGACGACGCCAACCTGTTGATGGTGACTGGAGCAATTTCCAATTCGGTCGACCGGCAGTTGATGATCAAAAAAATCATCGAAGGGCAGCAGTTGGCTTCATTACGTCTGGTTCGAACCAATCAGGTAGTCCGGCAATTTGGCCCCGGATTGCCGGAAGAACATCTGGACGACCCGTTGGTGAAACAAACAATCGAGAGATCCATCAGCGCCGGAAAATCAATTCCCCATATTTCGATCGAACTGGTGAATGGCAAGCCCATGCTGCGCGCGATCACGCCGTATATTACAAGCCACAGTTTTCACGGCACCGATTGCCTGTCTTGCCATCATGTCGCGCCGGCATCCTTCAACGGAGCCTCCGATCTCAGAATCGATTTGTCAGAAAATTTCAGGCATCTGAATTCTCTGTTGGCATGGCTTATCGGCGGGCAGGTCGCCTTGCAACTCTTTTTGTTCCTCGTCATTGGACGGATAGCCGCCCTCAAGAACCAGCAGCAACAACTTGAGTTGGCCGAAAGGCAACTGACCGCGTTGATCGAAGCCATCCCCGATGCAATTTTTCTGAAAGATGGCGATGGACGCTGGCTGGTTATCAATGATTCGGCCAAGCAGATGTTTCAATTGCACGGCCTTCCCTGGCAAGGCAAAACCGAAATGGAGTTGGCGGATCTGCAACCGGCATTCCGTACTGCGCACGAAGGATGTCTGGTGGGGGATGAAAAAGCATGGCAAGCTGGATGCCTGCTGGTGGGCGAAGAAAATTTCGTGGTGGATGGTGGCCGATATGTCATAGAAACGCGCAAGGTACCGCTATTCAGCAAGGAGGGGGAACGCAAGGAGTTGGTGGTCATCGGACGCGATATTACGGAGCGCAAGCGATCAGAAGCCGAACTTTGTGCGCTCAAGGATGACCTGGAAATTCGCGTAGCAGAGCGGACTGCGCAACTCGAAGCCGCCAACAAGGAGTTGGAGGCCTTTTCCTATTCGGTTTCCCACGACCTGCGCACACCACTGCGCGCCATTGATGGGTTTTCCCGTATCCTGCTGGATGATTACACCAGCAAGCTGGATGATGAAGGCCGTCGTTTGCTCAATGTGGTGCGAGACAATACCAGCCGGATGGGACAACTGATTGACGATATCCTGAAATTCTCCCGGGCGGGACGGGTGGAAATAAATTTTTCCGAGGTTGACATGGAGCGGTTGGCCCATGAAGTTTTTGAAGAGTTGTGGTCAGCCACAGTTGGACAAGAAGTGCTGGTGGAGATCGAGCATCTGCCCTCCATGATGGGTGACCGCGCCATGATGCGTCAAGTCTTCGTCAACCTGCTGTCTAATTCCCTCAAGTTCAGTAGCGCCAGGGAAACCATCAGAATTAAAGTAGGGGGTTCTGTCCAGGGGGATGAAACCGTTTATTATGTGAGGGATAATGGCGCCGGCTTTGACATGCAATATGTTGACAAGTTGTTTGGCGTATTTCAGCGCTTGCACGGGGTGACTGAATTCGATGGGACAGGCATCGGGCTTGCCATTGTGAAGCGCATTGTCAGCCGCCATGGCGGACGGGTGTGGGCAGAAGGCAAAGTCAACGAAGGCGCGACAATTTATTTTACTTTTCCGACAAAGGAAAAAGAGCATGAGTAATACGATGGTGGAAGTGGAAATTTTGTTGGTGGAAGACAATCCAACCGATGCGGAATTGATCGTGCGTGAACTGCGCAGGGCCGGTATCGCCTTCACTTCCATACGCGTGACAACGCGTGATGCATTCACCCGTGCGCTCGAAGAATTCCATCCGGACATCATCCTTTCAGATTACAATCTGCCCGACTTCAACGGCTTAGTTGCACTGGAGATCGTGCAGCGCACCCACCCTGAAGTACCGGTGATCATGGTCACCGGCGCTCTTACTGATGTTGAGGCAGTGGAGTTGATCCATGCGGGCGCCAAGGATTATGTACTAAAAGACCGACTGGCCCGGCTTGCTCCGGCCGTCCGGTTGACGCTGTTGGCGGAACAGGAAGTCCATGCACGCAAGGTGGTCGACCAGGAACTGAGAATTGCCGCCACGGCCTTCGAGACGCAGGAAGGCATCGTGATTACTGACCGGGATCAACACATCCTTCGAGTCAATTGCGCTTTCACTCGATTGACCGGCTATAGCGCCATGGAGGCGTTAGGCAAGACCCCCGCCATACTCAAATCCGGACGACAGGATGCAGCGTTTTACCAAGCCATGTGGGAAACCCTCAACCGCGACAAATACTGGCAGGGAGAACTCTGGAACCGACGCAAGAATGGAGAGATTTACCCGGAATGGCTGACCATCACTGCCGTGCTTGATGGGGATGGACGGGTGACGAATTATGTCGGCGTATTTTCTGACATCACTCTGCGCAAGGAAGCCGATGAAAAAATACACCAACTTGCTTTTTATGACCCGCTCACCGGATTGCCCAACCGACGATTATTGCATGACCGTTTGCAGCAGGCCATGACTTCCAGCGTTCGCAGTCAGTGCAAGGGGGCGCTGCTGTTTCTCGATCTGGACAATTTCAAGGTACTCAACGATACCCGCGGTCACGACATCGGCGACCTGCTGTTGATCGAAGTCGCCAAGTGTCTACGAGATTGTGTACGCAGTGGCGATACCGTAGCCCGCATAGGCGGCGACGAATTCATTATCATGCTCGAGAATCTCAGCGAAGATACCCAGCAAGCGGCGGCGGCTGCCCAAGATGTCGGGGAGAAAGTTCTCAAAGCCATCAACCACTCTTTCAGTCTTCAGGGAGTTGATTATCACTGTTCATCCAGCATTGGAATCAACTTGTTTCACGGCAATGATACGGGCATGGATGACCTGCTCAGGCATGCCGATACCGCGATGTACCAGGCCAAGGCATCGGGCCGCAACACCCTGCGCTTCTTCGATCCCGCCATGCAAATCGAACTGGAGGAGCGCACCGCCTTGATGGGAGATCTGCGCCAGGCCCTGCCGCTCCAGCAACTCAGGCTTTACCATCAGATACAGGTTAATGAGCGAGGTGTGGTGGGCTCCGAGGTACTGCTACGCTGGCAGCATCCTGTGCGGGGGCTGATTTCACCTATGGAATTCATTCCTCTTGCCGAAGAAACCGGCCTTATTGTGCCCATTGGTGCCTGGGTGCTGCATATGGCTTGCGTGCAACTCAAAGCGTGGCAAGTCGACCCGCTGACCCGTCATTTACGGATTGCCGTCAACGTCAGTGCACGGCAGTTCAGTCAGCCAAATTTTGTCGAACAGGTGCTGGAAGTTCTGAAAGACACCGGCGTCAATCCTCTCAAACTAGGGCTTGAACTCGAACTGACCGAATCCTTGGTGCTCAACGACATTGACGACAGCATCGGCAAAATGCAGGCACTGCGCAGCATTGGAATCCGTTTTTCGCTGGATGACTTCGGCACTGGACAATCCTCCTTGTCCTATCTTAAACGCCTGCCGCTGGACCAGATCAAGATCGACCAGAGTTTCGTACGCGACATCGCCACCGATCCAAACGATGCGGCAATCGTTCGGACCATCATCGGAATGGCCGAAAACCTCGGACTGAAGGTGATTGCCGAAGGCGTGGAAACGGAACAGCAGCGCGAATTTCTTGAACGCAACGGCTGTCATGCGCATCAGGGATATCTGTTTGGCAAACCCGTACCCATAGATGAATTTCAGAATTTCCTAACTCAATTGCATCGTTAGTTGAGTAATAAAAAGCCTGCGTATGCAGGCTTTTTATTACGATAGATATCGAACAGATACGGGTTATTATTCGCCATCTTCCTCGATCACTTCAACGTCAGGACGATCTACCAACTCCACAAAGGCCATGGGTGCATTATCCCCCTGGCGAAATCCGAACTTGAGAATCCGGACATACCCCCCTGGTCGTGTCTTGTAACGGGGGCCCAATTCATTGAAGAGTTTCATGACCATTTCGCGATCCCGCAACCGATCAAAAGCGAGACGGTGATTGGCCAATGTAGGTTCCTTGCCCAAAGTGATCAGGGGTTCCACCACCCGACGCAATTCCTTGGCCTTTGGCAGCGTGGTCTTGATTGCCTCATGGCGCAGCAATGAATTGGACATATTCCGCAACATGGCCAAACGATGGCTGGTGGTACGATTAAGTTTGCGATTGCTTAAACGGTGACGCATTTGATAATCCTCATGATTTCAGTCATTTATAAGTAATGCGCCAGTTGGCGCTTATGGTGAACGTGTCAGTTAACGACGTTCCAAACCTGCGGGAGGCCAGTTTTCCAGTTTCATGCCCAAGGTCAAACTCTTGGTTGCCAATACTTCCTTAATTTCATTCAAAGACTTACGACCAAGATTTGGGGTCTTAAGCAACTCGGTTTCAGTCCGTTGAATCAAATCACCAATATAATAAATATTTTCTGCCTTAAGGCAATTGGCAGAACGAACGGTCAACTCAAGATCATCCACTGGTTGCAGGAGAATAGGGTCCACCTGGGGAATGCGCGTGGTTTCATTGGAGACTGGCGTACCCTGCAGATCCGCAAAAACCGAGAGTTGTTCCATCAGAACACGGGCAGCAAAACGCACGGCTTCCTCAGGTTCAATGGCCCCATTGGTTTCAATGTCCATTACCAGGCGATCAAGGTCAGTCCGTTGCTCCACGCGCGCACTTTCCACCGCATAACTGACACGCCGAACCGGACTATAGGAGGCATCCAACTGAATGCCACTGACCGCATGGGTTTCGTCATTATCTGGACGAACAGAAGCAGGTTCGTAACCAAAACCTTTGGATACCTTGACCTGCATCTCCAGTTTTCCACCTGCAGTAAGATGAGCGATGACATGTCCCGGATTGATGATCTCCACTTGATGCTGGGGATCAAAATCCGCCGCTGTCACCACACAAGGACCTACCTTGGAGAGAGTCAAAACAGCATCATCATGCTGATGAAGTTTTAAAACGACCCCCTTGAGGTTCAGCAACAAATCCACCACATCTTCCTGAACGCCATCCACTGTGGAATACTCATGAACCACATTGGAAATCTTGACTTCAACCGGTGCAAAACCCGGCATGGAGGAAAGCAGAATGCGCCGCAACGCATTACCCAGGGTATGACCGTACCCCCGTTCAAAGGGCTCCATCAAAACCTTGGCATGATTCGGATGGATGTTCTGAACTTCGATAGAACGTGGTTTCAAAAAATTTGCAGTCAATGTATCTTCTTGCATCATTTGTCCTTGATGATCGATCTCAGGTTCATAACTCCTGATTATTTGGAGTACAGTTCCACAATCAGGGACTCGTTGATCGTGGACGGCAATTCACTACGTTCCGGGCGCGCCTTGTAGACACCCTTCAAAGCCTTGATGTCGACTTCAATCCACTCGGGAAACCCTCTCCCTTCTGCCGCTTCTGCAGACGCCTTGATACGCAACTGTTGCCGTGACTTTTCCGCAACCTGCACCTGATCCCCAGGGCGAACCTGGTAAGAAGGGATATTCACGCGCTTGCCATTGACAAGAATTCCGTTATGGCGAACCACTTGTCGTGCTTCCACGCGCGAGGCACCAAAGCCCATGCGATAGGCGACGTTATCCAGGCGACTTTCCAGGGCTTTCAGAAGATTATCACCGGTAATTCCGCGAGCACGCTCGGCGGCTTTATAGGTCAAGCGAAACTGGCCTTCCAGCACACCATAAATTCTCCGAACCTTTTGCTTGGCACGCAACTGACCACCATAGTCGGATTGACGGCTTTGCTTTTGTCCATGTTGTCCGGGCGCGTAGGCACGACGCTCGATGGCACATTTTTCTGTAAAACATTTTTCGCCCTTGAGGAAAAGTTTCTCCCCTTCACGGCGACATTGACGGCATTTGGCATCCAGGTTTCTGGCCACAGTATTCTCCCGCTACCTGATTAAATACGACGCTTTTTCGGAGGACGGCACCCATTATGGGGAACCGGTGTCACATCCGAAATGCTGGTGATTTTAAAGCCTACGGAATTCAAGGCACGAACAGCAGACTCTCGTCCGGGTCCCGGCCCCTTGATCCGGACTTCAAGGTTTTTTACGCCACATTCCTGCGCCGCCTTACCTGCATTTTCTGCTGCAATCTGAGCTGCAAAGGGAGTGCTTTTACGCGATCCCTTGAAGCCATTACTGCCAGAAGTTGCCCAGGACAAGGCGTTTCCTTGACGATCGGTAATTGTGACAATCGTATTATTGAAGGAAGCGTGAACATGCGCGATTCCTTCAGCCACATTCTTTTTGACTTTCTTGCGCGCACGTGCGCCCGTATTGGATTTGACCATGTCTAACTCCTGGAATTACTTGGTTGTACGCACAGCTTTGCGCGGGCCCTTGCGGGTACGAGCATTGGTGCGGGTTCTCTGTCCACGACAAGGCAGGCCACGTCGATGGCGAGTGCCACGGTAACTACCGAGATCCATCAGCCGTTTGATGTTAAGCGAAACCTCCCGACGCAAGTCACCTTCTACAGAAAATTTGGTGACTTCAACCCGTAACCGCTCCATATCAGCGTCGGTAAGATCCTTGATCTTGGTGCTGGTCGTGACTCCGGCTGCAGCACAGATATCTCGTGCTCGCGAACGACCGATTCCATAAATGGCGGTCAAGGCAATTTCTGCATGTTGATGGTTAGGGATGTTGACCCCTGCAATACGAGCCATATGCGTCCTCAGTTTCTAGTGCGATAGTAAAAAAAATCAATCAGCCTTGGCGCTGTTTGTGCCGTGGATCTTCACAAATGACGCGCAAGACGCCTTTGCGACGGACCAGTTTGCACTTGCGACAAACTTTTTTGACAGATGCTTGTACTTTCATGATGTTCTCCAGCAAAGCCCGTGCTACTTGGCACGGAAGGTGATTCGACAACGGCTCAGATCATAGGGAGTGAGTTCAACGGTCACCTTGTCTCCGGGAAGAATGCGAATGTAATGCATGCGCATCTTTCCTGATATATGTCCTAATACCACATGATCATTTTCCAGTTTTACCCGGAAGGTGGCATTAGGAAGGGTTTCCAGAATTTCTCCCTGCATTTCAATGGTGTCTTCCTTGGCCATGATTACTTTGCCCCTTGTCCTTTAAAATTCGCCTTCTTGAGCAAACTTTCGTACTGTTGGGACATGAGATAGGTTTGAACTTGGGCCATAAAATCCATAGTAACGACAACGATGATCAACAATGAGGTCCCACCAAAATAAAACGGGACATTAAACTTAACAATCAAAAATTCAGGTAATAAACAAACCAAAGTGATGTAGATGGCCCCCGTCAGCGTCAACCGTGTGAGAATTTTATCCAGGTAGCGCGAAGTTTGTTCACCTGGACGAATCCCCGGAATGAACGCACCGTTCTTTTTCAGGTTATCCGCAGTTTCCTTGCTGTTAAAGACCAAGGCAGTATAGAAAAAACAGAAAAACAAAATAGCCCCTGCATAAAGCATGACATAAATGGGCTGTCCAGGACTTAGCATACTGCTGATCTCTTTGAGCCAACCAAAATGTTGCCGGCTTCCGAACCACCCGGCCAGGGTAGCGGGAAAAAGAATGATGCTGCTGGCAAAAATGGGAGGAATTACCCCTGCCATATTGATCTTGAGGGGAAGATGACTGCTTTGTCCCCCATAAATCTTGTTGCCCACCTGACGCTTGGCGTAATTCACCGTAATCTTGCGCTGACCACGTTCCACAAATACCACGAGGGCAGTCACGGCCACCACTGCTGTAAAAATAGACAGGGCCAGGAACCAACTGAAGGCACCCGTGCGAACCAATTCCAGGGTACTGCCTACAGCACGGGGCAATCCTGCCACGATTCCACTGAAAATGATCAAGGAAATTCCATTACCGATGCCTCGCTCGGTGATTTGTTCCCCCAACCACATCAAAAACATGGTACCCGTCACTAACGTAATGGCGGTAGTCAAGCGGAAAGGAAGACCGGGGTCGAGCACAAGACCGGGTTGTGCTTCCAGTGCCACCGCAATTCCCATGGCTTGAAAGAAAGCCAGTACTACCGTCCCATAACGAGTGTACTGAGTGATCTTGCGCCGTCCCGCTTCACCTTCTTTTTTCAGGGTCTCGAGGGAAGGTACCACCGTCGTCAATAACTGCATGATGATGGACGATGAAATATAAGGCATGATACCCAGAGCGAAAACTGTGAATCGAGAAAGCGCTCCTCCAGAAAACATGTTGACCATGCCGAGTATGCCGGACTTCTGACTGCTGAAAAGTTTCGACAACTCATCGGGATTGATTCCCGGTACAGGGATATGAGCACCCAGGCGATATACCACCAGAGCACCCACAACAAACCAGAGGCGACGTTTGAGGTCGTCCAGTTTGCTTCCTGAAAAATTGTTGGGAACCGAAGCCAAAATCTTTACTCGCTCTTCTGATCCAGAATCGTACCACCCGCTGCTTCGATGGCTTTACGCGCACCTTGAGTGACACCGATACCCCGGATTTGAACTGCGCGGGTAATTTCGCCCTTCAAAAATACCTTGGCGCCTTGAGCAGAGCCCGATATCACGCCCGCTTCCTTCAGTGCCAACAAATCGATGACTTCCGAGGTTACACGCATCAGATCCACCAGGCGCACCTGCTCTGTGGCTCCTTGAGTCAAACTGACAAAACCACGCTTGGGCAGCCGCCGTTGCAAAGGCATCTGACCGCCTTCAAAACCCACTTTATGAAAACCACCGGAGCGAGATTTTTGCCCTTTATGACCACGTCCTGCAGTTTTCCCCAAACCACTGCCGATCCCTCTTCCCACACGACGTCGTGCTTGTTTGGCCCCAACTGCGGGTTTGATTGTGTTCAGTTCCATGTTTTCTCCTTACTCGCTACGGACCAGATGGTGAACACTGGCAGCCATACCGCGATTTTCCGGGGTATCCAATACCTCAACGCTGTGATTCATACGACGTAAGCCTAACCCGCGCACGCAATCACGATGGGATTTGATCGCACCAATCGGGCTTTTGGTCAGGGTCACTCGAAAAGTCTTGATTTCTGGTTGAGTCATTGTCATCACTCCATGATCTCTTCAATGGTCTTGCCACGCTTAGCAGCCACTTCTGACGGTCGACGAGTTGCTTCGAGACCCTTGAGGGTTGCGCGGATAACATTGTAGGGGTTGGTGGAGCCAATACACTTGGCCAGCACATTGGTCACACCCATGACTTCAAAAACCGCGCGCATTGGACCACCTGCGATAATCCCGGTACCTTCGGAAGCCGGTTGCATAAAGACTTTCGCCGCACCATGCTCTCCCATGACCTGATGAAAGAGCGTGCCATTCTTCAAATTCACTTTTACCATCTTGCGCCGCGCCTGTTCCATTGCTTTCTGAACAGCCACAGGAACTTCCCGAGCCTTACCCTTACCCATGCCAATACCGCCATCACCGTCTCCAACCACGGTCAATGCGGCAAAGCCGAGAATACGTCCACCTTTAACCACCTTGGTGACGCGGTTGACTGCAACCATTTTTTCGCGCAGTCCATCACCACGCTCTTCATTGTCATTCTTTGCCATGTGCTTTCCCCAATGGGTCGCTGATTCGATTAAAACTGAAGTCCGCCTTCACGAGCCGCGTCGGCCAATGCCTTGACGCGACCGTGATAGCGAAATCCGGAACGATCAAAAGCCACCTGCTCGACGCCCACTGCCTTGGCTTTTTCTGCAATGCGTTTCCCAATCAGAACCGCAGCTGCAATATTTGATCCATTCCCGAGAATGTTGCGAACTTCCGGCTCAAGTGTAGAGGCGCTGGCCAATACCTTGGAACCCGTAGGATCAATGATCTGGGCATAGACGTGCTGATTGGTTCGATGAATTGACAAACGAATCACCCCCAATTCGGCAATCTTGGCGCGCGTGCGCTTAGCACGACGAACTCTTCCATTTTCATGCATCATGATAAATTTGCCTTATTTCTTCTTGGTTTCTTTAATGATCACTTTCTCGTCGGCGTAGCGAACCCCTTTTCCTTTGTAGGGTTCAGGTTTCCGATACGCACGAACCTCAGCGGCCACCTGTCCTACCACCTGCCGATCAATACCTTTGATCAGGATTTCAGTCTGGGTTGGGGTTTCCACCTTGATTCCAAGAGGCATCTGGTGAACCACCGGATGAGAAAAACCAAGGGAAAGATTCAACTTGTCACCAGCAGCCTGAGCACGATAGCCCACACCCACCAGAGTCAGTTTCTTTTCCCAGCCTTTCGTAACACCGGTCACCATATTGGAAACCAGTGCACGAAGGGTACCGGACATGGCATTTGCAGCCGCGGTCTCGTTGGCGGGTTCAAACAGAAGTTCATTGCCCACCTGATTGATTCGAACGAGTGTACCCACTCTCTGAGTCAATGTTCCGAGAGGTCCCTTGACAGTGATCAACTGATCTGCCTGGGTAATTTCTACTTTCTCAGGAAGTGCAACAGGATATTTCGCGATACGTGACATAATTAAGTCTCCTTTATGCCACTACACACAGCACTTCGCCACCGACATTCTGGCGACGGGCTGCGCGATCGGTAATGACTCCAGCGGGGGTAGAAACGATCGCTACACCCAACCCGTTCATGACCTTGGGTATTTCATCACTGGCTTTATAGATACGCAACCCAGGGCGACTGACTCGCTGAATCAATTCAATCACGGGGCGACCCGCATAATACTTCAGTCCAATTTCCAGAGTGGGTTTGGAATCCTTCTGGTGAACCTGCATACCATCGATATAGCCTTCGTCCAAGAGGACTTTAGCAATGGCAACCTTCAACTTGGAAGAGGGCATAGAAACACTGGGCTTTTCTGCCCGTTGCGCGTTGCGGATGCGCGTCAGCATATCCGCGATAGGATCTGTCATACTCATCGATTAGGCTCCTGCGACTACCAACTGGCTTTGGTTATGCCCGGTATTTCACCGCGCATGGCAATTTCACGAAATTTGTTCCGCCCTAACCCGAACTTGCTATAAACCCCGCGCGGTCTTCCCGTCAATGCGCAACGATTACGCAACCGGACTGGACTGGCGTTACGGGGTAAATTCTGGAGAGCTTCACGGGCAACCATGCGGGCATCGTCATCCGCCTTGGAGTCATTGATGATAGCCACCAATGATGCCCGTTTTACTGCGAATTTCTTAACCGCTGCGCGGCGCTTCAATTCACGATTGATTAATGCAACTTTAGCCACAGTTCACCTCAAACTTTCAACGGGAATTTAAAGGCCAACAACAATGCTTTTGCTTCTGCATCGGTTTTGGCTGTGGTGGTAATGGTAATGTTCATACCACGAACGGCATCAATCTTGTCGTATTCGATCTCAGGGAAAATGGTTTGCTCGCGCACGCCCATACTGTAGTTCCCCCTTCCATCAAAGGAACGTCCTGAGATACCACGAAAATCTCGAATTCGCGGAATCGCTACGGAGATGAGACGATCAAGAAACTCAAACATCCGTTGACTACGCAATGTGACCATGCATCCAATGGGATAACCCTGACGAATCTTGAACCCAGCAATGGACTTGCGTGATTTGGTCACCACCGGTTTTTGTCCGGCGATTTTTTCCATATCTCCCACGGCATGCTCGATTACCTTCTTGTCAGATACGGCCTCACCCACTCCCATATTGAGAGTGATTTTGGAAATGCGTGGCACCTCCATGACTGACTTATACCCAAATTGCTTGATCAGTTCGGGCACGACATTTTCTTTATAGTAACTATCCAGGCGGCTCATACTTTATCCTTACGCATCGACCACTTCGCCATTCGACTTGAAAACACGGACTTTTTTCCCGTCTTCAAGAATACGAATACCGACCCGATCGGCTTTTTGTGTGGCAGGATTGAACAGTGCTACGTTGGAGATATGCAAGGGCATTTCCTTGGTCAGGATACCGCCATTTTCGCCCTTGGCCGGGTTGGGTCGAACATGCTTGCGCACTTGATTGAGCCCTTCCACTACCACTCCATCGAGACCCACCATTTCACGAATGGGACCCCTCTTACCCTTGTCCTTGCCAGCAATGGCAACGACTTCATCACCTTTACGAAACTTGCGCATGTCTGCTCCTATAATACTTCAGGGGCCAGAGAAACGATTTTCATAAATTTCTCCGTTCTGAGTTCGCGCGTGACGGGCCCAAAGATCCGGGTACCAATAGGCTCCAATTTAGCATTGAGCAGTACTGCCGCATTGCCATCGAAACGAACCAGTGAACCATCAGGACGACGCACACCCTTAGCGGTTCTAACAACAACCGCGTTATATACCTCACCTTTCTTGACACGACCCCGGGGTGCAGCACTTTTTATGCTGACCTTGATCACATCCCCTATACCGGCATAACGCCGTTTTGAACCGCCGAGAACTTTGATGCACATCACTGACTTTGCACCGGTGTTATCTGCGACATCGAGTTTCGATTGCATTTGAATCATGGTTTAAACCTCTCCAACTTAATTCACCGTGTTGCTCTGCAGGTTCAGGATCAGCGATCCCGAATCGGTGACCAGTTTTGGACCCCGTTGTATTGGGAAAATGGTACTACCTAAGGAACCGCTGATTCTAGCACTGATATGGATACTTTGCAAGCAATCCGTGATCTACTGACAAAATGCTCAGGCCGATACCGCGCGGGAAACCAGCTCAGTCACTGTCCATGTCTTGGTTTTAGACAAGGGGCGGCACTCCTCGATGATGACCACATCACCGGCATGCACTGTATTATCTTCATTGTGAGCATGATATTTTTTGGATCGACGCATGATCTTCCCGATGAAAGGATGTGTCACCGTACGTTCCACCAGAACCGTGACCGTTTTATCCATTTTATCGCTCACAACCGTACCGGTAAGGGTTCGTTTCCCTCCCTTCGCTTTTTCTTCTGTACTCATTTGGCCACTCCCTTTTCAGCAATCACGGTTTTGACCCGCGCGATTTCGCGCCGCAACTTGCCAAGTTCACTGGTTTTGTTACTTTGTTGCGTGGCGATCTGCATTTTCAGACCAAAACGAGCCTGATACAGATTGATCAACTCTTGATTCAATTCTTCTGCACTCTTGGTTCTCAAGTCTATTGTCTTCATGCCCATCATCCCAATTGTCGCGTGACGAAGGTGGTGGCAATGGGCAATTTGGCCGCAGCCAGTTGAAAGGCCTCCCGCGCCAATGCCTCATCCACCCCATCCATTTCATAAAGTACTTTACCTGGTACGATTTCAGCCACAAAATATTCCGGGCTGCCCTTCCCATTTCCCATCCGAACTTCGGCGGGTTTACGGGAAATGGGTTTGTCCGGGAAAATCCGAATCCAGATCCGTCCGCCCCGCTTGATATGACGGGTCATGGCACGGCGCGCCGCTTCGATCTGGCGAGCAGTCAAACGACCCCGTTCCGTGGCCTTGAGACCAAAATCTCCAAAGGAAACTTTTGCACCACGGGTTGCCACACCGGTATTCCGGCCCTTTTGTTGCTTGCGATATTTTGTTCTAGCTGGCTGCAGCATTTCGAACTCCTGACTTACGTGATTTCTTCTCAGGTTCAGCCGGAGCAGCGACAACCTGCTCACCACGACCCATGATTTCACCCTTGAACACCAAGACACGCACGCCAATCACCCCATAGGTGGTTTTGGCTTCCGAGAAACCGTAGTCTATATCGGCACGCAGTGTATGCAGAGGAACCCGCCCTTCACGATACCATTCGGTACGTGCAATTTCGATCCCGTTCAGTCGACCGCTGCTGGTAATCTTGATGCCCTGGGCACCCAGACGCATGGCATTTTGCATGGCGCGCTTCATGGCACGACGAAACATGACACGTTTTTCCAACTGGCTCGTGATCCCATCCGCAATGATCTGTGCATCAATTTCCGGTTTGCGAATTTCCTCAATATTGACAGCCACCGGCACCTTCATCAATTTCTGCAGACTGGTACGCAGATTTTCGATATCCTCGCCTTTCTTGCCGATCACCATTCCAGGTCGAGCACTGTAAATGGTGATTTTGGCATTCTTGGCCGGACGTTCGATGATGACACGACCCACGGAAGCATTGGCCAACTTCTTTTTTAGAAAGGCGCGGACCTTGATGTCATCCTGCAACATTCCAGGAAAGTTTTTTGAATTGGCAAACCAGCGCGAACTCCAGTTCTTGAGAACGCTCAATCGAAAGCCGATTGGATGTATTTTCTGACCCATGGTTACTCCTCGTCCGCGACCGTGACATAAATATGACAGGTGGGCTTGACGATACGGTTCCCACGTCCTTTGGCTCGCGCAGTAAAGCGCTTCAGTACTGGCCCTTTTTCCACAAAAATCGTGGAAATTTTTAACTCATCCACATCCAGACCCAGATTATGCTCTGCATTGGCAATGGCGGATTCAAGTACTTTCTTGATGATTCGCGCCCCTTTTTTAGGGCTGAAATTCAGTACGTCCAGAGCCTTTGCTACGCCCATGCCCCGTACCTGATCAGCCACCAGTCGACCTTTCTGTGCTGAAAGGTGGACTCCACGCAATATTGCTTGTACGTTCATCATGGTTCCCCTTACTTCTTGCCGGAGGAAGCTTTCTTGTCTGCTGCGTGACCTTTGAAGGTACGCGTCAGAGAAAACTCTCCTAATTTATGGCCCACCATATTTTCAGTGACATACACCGGGATATGTTGCTTTCCGTTATGTACTGCAATGGTCAGTCCGACAAAATCCGGTAGAACCGTGGAACGCCGTGACCAAGTCTTGATAGGGCGTTTATCTTTGGAAGCTACTGCAACTTCCACCTTTTTGATGAGGTGACCGTCTACAAACGGTCCCTTCTTAACCGAACGTGCCATATCGATGACCCTTATGCCGATTGCCGACGACGAACGATCATATTGTTCGTGCGTTTGTTCTTGCGTGTACGATACCCCTTGGTCTGAATACCCCAGGGACTGACAGGATGACGGCCTGCGGCAGTTTTACCTTCACCGCCCCCATGGGGATGGTCCACAGGATTCATAGCAACCCCGCGCACTGTGGGTCGAATCCCACGCCAGCGCTGAGCCCCAGCCTTTCCGATGGAACGAAGATTATGTTCCTCGTTGCTCACTTCTCCCAGGGTGGCGCGACAATCCACATGGACGCGCCGAATTTCTCCTGAACGCAAACGAAGTTGTGCATAAGTTCCTTCCCGCGCCAAAAGTTGCACCGAGGTGCCTGCCGAGCGGGCCATCTGAGCGCCCTTGCCCGGTTGCATTTCGATACAGTGAATGGTGCTACCCACCGGAATATTGCGAAGTGGCAAGCAATTTCCCGGCTTGATGGGTGCTTCTGGGCCACTCATCAATTGTGCGCCCTGTAAAATACCTCTGGGTGCAATGATGTAACGGCGTTCTCCGTCGGCATAACATAACAAGGCCAGATGTGCGGTCCGGTTAGGATCGTACTCGATACGTTCCACATTGGCGACGATACCGTCCTTGTTGCGCCGGAAATCCACTACACGATAATGCTGACGATGACCGCCCCCTTGATGACGAGTGGTGATATGTCCGTTATTGTTACGTCCTGCGTGCTTGAATTGCTTTTCCAGCAAACTTTTTTCTGCTTCGCCCTTGTGCAGGTGGGGATGGCTGACTCTGATCACGCCCCGCCGGCCCGGCGATGTAGGTTTCATCTTGATGATCGCCATGTCTATTCTCCCTGCACCAGATTAAGTTCCTGGCCAGCCTTGAGGCAGACGTAGGCTTTTTTCCAATCCTTACGTTTGCCCACGAAACGACCAGAACGTTTGTGTTTACCTTTGACGTTGACTACCTGCACGGTGTCCACTTCAACCTTGAACAGATGTTGAACAGCCGCTTTAATTTCCGCCTTGGTTGCATCACAAATCACACGAAACACGGCTTGTTGATGCTTGTCCGCGACGCGTGTACTTTTTTCGGAAATGACAGGGGCCTCGATGATCTGAAGCAGACGTTCTTCACGAAAGATGGTATTCATCCCAGCACCTCCTCGAATTTCTTGACCGCACTGCGCGTCAGGACCACCTTCGGGAAACGCACCAGATTGTATGGGTCTGCTTCCGTAACCATGAGAACCAACGCATTGGGCAGATTTCGCGAAGACAAATAAAGATTCTCATCCAAGCTATCGGTAATGATCAGCACCCGTTCCAATCCCATTCCCTTCAATTTTCCTGCAAAGTGTCGGGTTTTGGGGGACTCGAGTGCAATGTCCTCTACCACAGCCAGTCGATCTTCCCGCACCAGTTGAGACAGAATGGTGCACATGCCCACACGGTACATTTTACGGTTGACCTTATGGCTAAAGTTTTCATCCGGGCTGGAGGGAAAAATCTTGCCTCCACCGCGCCACAAGGGACTGGACGCCATCCCGGCACGGGCTCGCCCCGTCCCCTTCTGTTTCCAGGGCTTGCGGGTGGATTTGGCCACTTCGCTGCGCCCTTTCTGGGCGCGGGTTCCTTGCCGTGCATTGGCCTGAAATGCCACAACCAACTGATGTACCAGTGGTTCGTTGTAGTCTCTGGCAAATAATGCATCGGAACCATTAACGGTGGAAGTCACCTGTCCGTTGTCGTCGATCAGTTTGAGATCCATCTCATGCACCTCCCTTGACTGCGGGCCTGACGACCACATGACCACCCTTGGAGCCAGGAACGGCGCCTTTAATCAACAGTAGATTGCGTACGTTATCGATTCGTACGATTTCCAGATTCTGCGTGGTACGCCGGTCATCACCATAGTGTCCTGCCATCCGCTTTCCCGGAAACACCCGCCCAGGATCTTGCGCCATCCCGATGGAACCAGGACTATTATGGCTGAGAGAATTACCATGGCTGGCACGGTTGGAACTGAAGTGATGTCGCTTGATCGCGCCGGTGAACCCTTTACCCAGAGTGGTTCCGGTAACATCGACCTTTTGCCCCACCTGAAACTGGTCGAGGGGCAGCACGGAACCCAGTGACAGGTCCGAAACCTGTGCTTCACTGATTGGAAATTCACGGGTCAGAGTTCCGGCCAGGGAACCGGATTTTGCCAAATGGCCTACCTGCGCCTTGGTCACGCGACTGGGACGCCGTTCACCGTAAGTCACCTGAATAGCCGAATACCCATCCGTTGCTGGCGTTTTGATTTGTGTGACGCGATTACCGCCCACTTCCACGACGGTGACTGGAATAGCCTCACCGTCATCAGTGAAGACGCGCGTCATGCCGACTTTACGGCCGACAAGTCCTATCGTCATCTTGATTGTTCCTTATGTTTGTTTCCTGTGAGGACCCCCTGGCCCTCCTCAGGCGCCGATTCCAATTGACCGGCTGGCACTACACTTACATCCTAACCTTCAATTATAACTTGATTTCTACATCAACGCCTGCTGGAAGATCAAGTTTCATCAATGCATCCACCGTTTTGTCAGTGGGATCCACGATATCCATCAACCGTAGATGTGTGCGAATCTCGAACTGATCACGGGAAGTCTTGTTCACATGGGGCGAACGCAACACGTCAAAACGCTCGATGCGAGTAGGCAAGGGAACCGGCCCCTTAACCACTGCACCGGTACGCTTGGCGGTTTCCACAATCTCGAGAGCGGACTGATCAATCAGCCGATAGTCGAAAGCTTTCAGACGTATGCGAATCTTTTGATGGGTCAATGCAGTTGCCATTTAATTTATTTCCTTATTGAATCACTTTAGCGACAACCCCGGCGCCCACGGTCCGACCACCTTCGCGAATCGCGAATCGCAGCCCCTCTTCCATCGCAATCGGTGCAATCAACGTCACCGTCACCGACACGTTGTCTCCAGGC
>NZ_JPOQ01000042.1 GCF_000735045.1 Ferrovum myxofaciens | reverse complement strand
TGTGGAGAATTGGCGCAATCAGGCCGTTCCGTGAAGCAGGAACCCGCCGAAGCGACTACACAGGGGCTTGCCCTTGTGTAGCGCCGTAGGAATCTCCGGCATTCATGCCGGGGAGGATGTCAAACCTCGCGTGATCACGCCATTTCAGAGTGCGGACTGGAGGCGCGCAAGGCGATCGCGCGCGCGGGCGCTACGAGATTCGTGGCGTGATGGGCCCCGACGAGTTTCACGACGGCTATCCGGATGCAACAACGCCTGGCCTCAACAACACGCCTATACCAACATCATGGCCGTGTGGGTGCTGTGCCGGGCGCTGGAGGTGCTCGAGCTGCTGTCAGAGGTGCGTCGCGCCGAGCTCGCGGCGCGGCTGGGCCTGTCGGCGGAGGAGTTAGCGCGCTGGGATGACATCAGCCGAAAGATGTTCGTGCCGTTGCACGACGAGGGGATCATCAGCCAGTTCAAGGGCTACGAAACATTGCGCGAGCTAGACTGGGAAGGCTACCGGACCCGGTACGGAAATATTCAACGCCTTGATCTTATTCTCGAGGGGGAGAACGACAGCACCAACCAATACAAGCTATCGAAACAGCCCGACGTGCTGATGTTGTTCTACCTGTTTTCCGCCGATGCACTCGGCGAACTGTTCGAACGTCTGGGCTATGCGTTCGAATACGAGACCATTCCGCGCAACATCGCCTACTATGCCGACCGCTCGTCCAAAGGCTCGACGCTGTCTCAGGCGGTGTTGGGCTGGGTGCTGGCACGTTCCGACCGGCAGCGCGCAATGGATTTCTTCGTGCAATCACTGCAAAGCGACGTGAACGATGTCCAGCAGGGCACTACTGCGGAGGGCGTGCATCTCGGCGCGATGGCGGGGTCGATTGATTTAATGCAACGTGTGTCGACGGGTATTGAAGCCAGAGGCGATGTTCTGCACTTCGCTCCGGAATTGCCGCAGGAGTTGGAGCGCCTCGACCTGAGCATCCGCTACCGCGGGCATTCACTCGATTTGCGGCTCACGCGCGACGCGCTCAGGGTTCGTGGACGCGATGATGCGGCGCCGCCGATTTCCCTATGCGTTGAAGATAATATCTACGAATTTGTCAGCGGTACAACCCGCGTGTTTCGATTGAGCGGCGAGGCAAAGGGGAGGTTTAGGTGATAGTTTCGACGTTGGACCAATAGTTTTGACCTTCCAAGACATGTATGGTACGGTGATGATGCCTCCAAATAAAGAAATCGGCCTGCCGCGCCAGAAAACTTGCAGGAGAAGATCCCCATGATTTACGCCGCACCCGGTGCCGCAGGTGCCAAAGTCCAGTTCAAGGCCAAATACGACAACTTTATCGGTGGCAAGTGGGTCACCCCCGTCAAGGGCCAGTACTTTGACGTGATTACTCCGATCAACGGCAAGATCTACACTCAGGTCGCCCGCTCCGGCGCTGAAGACATCGAACTGGCACTTGACGCTGCACATTCCGCTGCGGACAAGTGGGGCAAGACCGCTCCGGCCACGCGTGCCCGCATTCTGTTGAAAATCGCCGACTGTATGGAAGCCAACCTTGAACTACTGGCCTACGCCGAGACGGTGGACAACGGTAAGCCCATCCGGGAGACACTGAATGCCGACATTCCGCTCGCCCTTGATCACTTCCGTTATTTCGCTGGCTGTGTTCGCGCCCAGGAAGGTACGTTGAGCGACATCGACGAAAACACGGTGGCCTATCACTATCATGAGCCGCTGGGTGTGGTTGGTCAGATCATTCCCTGGAATTTTCCGATTCTGATGGCCGCATGGAAATTGGCTCCCGCCCTTGGCGCAGGCAATTGTGTGGTGCTGAAGCCAGCTGAGTCGACGCCGATCAGCATCCTGATCCTGGCTGAATTGATTGCCGACATTGTGCCCCCCGGTGTTCTCAATATCGTCAACGGCTACGGCCGCGAAGCTGGCATGCCACTGGCCACCAGCAAGCGCATTGCCAAGATTGCCTTTACCGGTTCCACTTCTACCGGCCGCGTCATCGCCCAGGCTGCTGCCAACAACCTGATCCCTGCGACGCTGGAACTCGGCGGCAAGTCGCCCAATATTTTCTTCGCTGACGTGATGGACAAGGACGATAACTTCCTCGACAAGGCGATCGAAGGTTTGGTGCTGTTCGCCTTCAATCAGGGTGAGGTTTGCACCTGTCCGTCCCGCGCACTGATCCAGGAATCGATCTACGACAAGTTCATGGAGCGCTGCCTGGTCCGCGTCAAGAGCATCAAACAGGGTAATCCACTGGATACCGATACCATGATCGGTGCCCAGGCATCAAAGGAACAACTGACCAGAATTCTGACCTACCTTGACCTTGGCAAGCAGGAAGGTGCACAAGTGCTGACCGGTGGTGCGCAAGCCAGCGTTGGTGGCGACCTTGACGGCGGTTATTACGTCCAGCCAACCTTGTTCAAGGGACACAACAAGATGCGCATCTTCCAGGAAGAAATCTTTGGCCCAGTGCTGGCGGTGACGACCTTCAAGGACGAATCTGATGCCCTGGCGATGGCCAATGACACGCTCTACGGCCTCGGCGCCGGCGTCTGGAGCCGTAACGGAAACGTTGCCTACCGCATGGGTCGCGCCATCAAGGCTGGACGCGTATGGACCAACTGCTACCATGCCTACCCGGCCCATGCTGCCTTCGGAGGCTATAAGGAATCCGGCATCGGGCGTGAAACGCACAAGATCATGCTTGACCATTACCAGCAAACCAAGAACCTGCTGGTCAGTTACGCCGAGCGGAAACTGGGTTTCTTCTGATCTTTGAGTGGAATGATCGTGCTTGTCATGGATACGATGTAACTTTCGAGGGGGGGAATGCCAGTGATCAGAACTGAAAAATTCTTTACCATAGGCATTGCCACTCCGGCAGACCAGTTCGGGAGGGTACTTGCTGCAGTGGCCGCGCGTGCATCGAACCGGATGAAGTACCATGAATGAAACAGCACCCTTGTCGCCTCGCTTTGCCATGATTCTCGAGCGGGCACGCCATCATCCCCCTTTGCCGGTAGCAGTAGTGGATGCGCAGGAGGCGCATGTACTGGCCGGGGTGTTGGAAGCCAGCGATTATGGTTTGATCGAACCGGTGCTACTGGGCCCGCAGGCCCAGATCGAAGCCGTGTGCCGACGACTGGGTTGCCCCGTCGATCGTTTTCCAATCCTCAATAGGGCATCGGCTACAGAAGCGGCCGAAGCGGGCGTGCAGTTGGTGCTGGAAGGTAAGGCGGCAGCCCTGGTGAAGGGCTGGATACACACCGATGAGTTGATGCGCCCAGTGTTGCGTCAACTGCGCACGGCGCGGCGCGTCAGCCATGTCTTCGTGGCTGATTTGCCCAGTTACCACAAACTTCTATTCATCACAGACGCTGCCATCAATATAGTGCCGGATCTTGCTACCAAGGCGGCGATCCTGCAAAACGCCATCGACCTGGTGCGCATCCTGGGTGTGGACAGGCCGAAAGCAGCGGCGCTGTCGGCGGTAGAGTTGGTCAAACCGAGCATTCCCTCTTCTCTGGACGCCGCCTGTCTTAGCAAGATGGCCCAGCGCGGCCAGATTACCCATGCCGAGGTGGACGGTCCGCTGGCCTTCGACAACGCTATTTCGTGCGATGCAGCCAAGATCAAACAGATCAACAGCACGGTGGCCGGCGAGGCAGATATCTTGCTGGCACCAGACCTGGATGCCGGCAATATCCTTGCCAAAGGTATGGAATACCTCGCCGGAGCGACTCTGGCAGGTATCGTGATCGGTGCCAGAGTGCCGCTGATGCTTACTTCCCGTTCTGATCCGCCCGCCGCCCGCCTGATCTCCGCTGCCATTGCTGTGTTGTTGCACCAGCATTGGGACGGTGACGGCGTATCGGTCATGGCTATACCCACTCCAGGAGATGAACCATGACCATGATAAGAGCATCAAAACCGGATTGGGAACCTGTGATGAAAATCGCCGCCGCGATCGTGACGAGCCGGGGTGGCCGTACCTGTCATGCTGCCATTGTGTCACGGGAACTTGGCATTCCAGCCATCGTGGGAACCGAAAACACGAATGAGGTAATCAAAAACGGTCAGGCGATTACGATCAGTTGCGCCGAAGGTGAAACTGGAACGGTTTATGACGGCTTACTGGGTTTTGAGATTCAGCAAACTGATCTAAGCCAGTTGGGACACCCCAAAACCAAGATCATGATGAATTTGGGCAATCCGGATCAGGCATTCAGTTTTGCCTCTTTGCCTCTGGATGGCATCGGGCTGGCACGCATGGAATTCATTATCAACCCCACACCGCGAGAATCCCCTCGCTTTAGCCATGGGGAGGAAAGCGGGAAGTTGGTTTTGACTTAGATTTGTCTTGCATTATATATCTAGAATCTGTATAATTAGTACATGAGCGATTACACCATAAAATACAAGAGCAACCTGAACGTAGTTTACTCTTGCAAGTACCAGGTTATATGGTGTCCGAAGTATCGGCGTTCGGTTTTAGTGAAGGGCGTTGACGTTCGTCTGAAAGAAATTATACAAGACGTTGCTACTGAGTATAAATGTGAAATATTGGAACTTGAGGTTATGCCGGATCATGTACATTTA
>NZ_JPOQ01000041.1 GCF_000735045.1 Ferrovum myxofaciens | reverse complement strand
TGCCCTTACCGATGAAGGGTTGGCGCATTTTGAGACAGCCTATCCGGGAGAGGCCATTTCCAAGGAGGATGTCTTCTACTACATCTATGGTCTGCTCCATTCTCCCGACTATCGTGCCAAGTACGCCGACAATCTGTCCAAGGAACTGCCCCGCATTCCCTGCGTGCCGGGAGCAGAGAAGTTTTGGGCGTTTTGTGAGGCAGGGCGACAACTGGCTGACCTGCACCTGAACTACGAAACTGTGGAGCTATATCCGGTGACCCTCACGGTTCACGGGGATGCGCCTCTGACCGATGCTGATTATCGCGTGGTCAAGATGCGTTACGGTAAGACTGGGAAGGAAAAAGACCTGACCACGATCCACTACAATGACCGGATTACGATTTCAGAGATTCCCTTGGAAGCCCATGAGTTCATCGTGAACGGAAAGCCTGCTCTGGACTGGGTAATGGAGCGCCAGTGCGTCAAGACCGACAAGGACAGCGGAATCGTGTCAGATGCCAATGACTGGGCCGTGGAAACCATGAAGAACCCGCGTTACCCCCTTGAGTTGGTCCAGAGGGTAGCGCGGGTGAGTTTGGAAACTGATAAAATCGTCAAAACGCTGGATCAATTATATGGAGCCAGATAGATGACTGAGACGAAATACAATCTGGATCAATTCGGTCAGAATACGAAGAATGCGCGGGCTTTGTGTGCAAGCCATCGATGTTCGTTCTCACGGCGTGAACGACCTGCATTTGGCCAAGCGACCATCCGACTTCTGGTGTATCTCAGAAATTTCATAGGAAATAAGCATGATCAGCGCTCTAACAATTGAAAATTACCGTGGATTTAAAAACTTCTCAATGAATAAGGTTAAGCGTATAAACCTTATTGTTGGCGGGAATAACATTGGAAAAACATCGGTCCTTGAGGCGATAATGTTGATAATTTCTAAAGGTGATCCACAGACAATTTGGAAAATTATTAGTGGCCGCGGTGAAATAGTAAACTATGTTGGAATACCACAGGGAGTAATTCAACCAGAGATATCTGTCAGGCATTTATTTCACGGGCATGAGGTTAAACTTGGGTCTGCGTTCAAAATTAGCGCAATAATGACCCAGGCTAATAAAAGTATCGATGTCGACTTCAAGATAATTGAAGCAAAGCAGGTGGACCAAATTTTGTACGCATCACTTCCCAGCGAAGGAATGGACACATTTGGACCAAAAATTGCGTTATCAATTACCAGATCGGACAAAAAAAATCCTTTGTTACTATCCATTCCCCTTTCCTCTCAAGGAACTCTGAAACAAAACACTCTCCAGACCCTGGTAAATATAAATTTTCAACAGTTTCCTAATGAAGATGAGCGAGCGGTTTTTCAATATATACCTACCACATCCTTGACCGGCCAAGAGTTGATTTCCATGTGGAATGCAGTCGCCTTAACTGCTGAAGAAAAACGCGTTGTTGAGGCTTTGCAGTCACTCGACGATAATATCGAGCAAGTCGCCGCCATCAGTTCGCCTGTTATTTTCCCACAATTTGGTCAAAAGACGGGTTTTATTGTAAAAATGCGCGACTTAGAAAAACCGGTCCCAATTGGAAGTTTGGGTGAAGGCACTTGGAGGATGCTTGTTTTGGCGATCGCTCTTGTAAAATCGAAAGATGCAATTCTACTGATTGACGAAATAGACATAGGACTCCATTTCAGGGCTCTCTCATCTATGTGGGAAATGATTGTTGCCGCATCAAATCGTTTAAATGTTCAAGTGTTTGCGACAACGCACAATAATGACTGCATAAAATCATTGGCCATGCTAAAAGAATCTGAAATCAGTATTCAACGCATTGAATCATTTGATGGCCCTGCTATTTATTACTCCGCCGACGAGATAAGAGTTGCTGCTACCAGAAATATTGAGGTTCGCTAATGCAAAAACAAAAAAAAGAAAAGATACTTTTGGTAGAAGGAAGCACTGATAAGTATGCGATTGCCATGTTAATGAGGGAGCACACAGAGTGGCCAAGAGATGATCCCCCGGTTGATATCAAAGATGAAGGTGGTGTTGATAAAATTTTAAATCAAGTTACATTCAGTACATATATTAAGTCATGCTCTACTCTAGGTATTGTGATTGATGCAGATGAAAATATCAACTCGCGATGGGAATCCATTAAAACAATATGTCGAGTTAATTTTCCTGAATTACCTGATAGTTTTCCAATAAACGGGTTAATTTTATGCAATCAACAGGAGAAGAGACTTGGCGTATGGATCATGCCTGACAATAATTCTAGAGGGATGATGGAAACATTTTTATCTACTCTTGTAACTGATGAAAAAGGTCGTAATTTACTTGAATATTCTAAAGAAGTTGTCGCTAATGCAAAGTCAACTTATTCAGCGCCATTCATGGACCTACACAATGATAAGGCGGTAATTCATTCGTGGCTTGCTTGGCAAGATCCACCTGGGGAAGCGTTCGGAAATGCAATCGCCAAGAAAATTCTTGACCCATTCTCTATAACAGCAATTAATTTTGCCAGCTGGTTTTGTAAATTATTTGAACTTGAATGCAGTCAGGTTGTAGATGAGTAAATTTGAAATTCCCGCATGGGACTATTCCGGTCTTTTCGAGATGCCTGCACGGTTATTTTACTCCAATTTCCGGGCCAATCCTTCTATGCAACGGGATAGTGGTTACCCTAGTTTTTTGGCAATATTTTCGGCCTGCAAATGGGTATAGCGTTTCAACATCTGCATGGTCTTATGACCACTGACAGTGGCTATTTCAAAGAGGGATAAATCACCTCGCTCAGCTAGCCTGGATAACGCCTCATGCCGCAGGTCATGCCATGTGAAGTCATCAATGTTGGCGCGTTTACAAGCTGCTATGAAGGCATGGTAGAGGGTTGTCTTTCCGACGGGGAGAATAGCGTCCTCTTGATCGTTTGAGGGCAGCAAGTCCAGTACCATGAGTGCTGATTTTGAGAGGGGGACGGCACGCGGCTCCTCTGTTTTTAACTTCGCAGGATCAAGTAGAAGGGCCAGGCAGCGTGTCCGGTCTATCATCTTCCACCGAAGCTGGAGTAATTCGCCCTGACGCATTCCGGTTTCGACGGCAAGTTGTACCCCAGGCCAGAGCCAGGGATTACGCGAAGACCGGCACTCATGTTCCAATGCGAACCATTCGGCTGCTGTCAATCTCCGATCTCTGGCCTTCCCGCCTTTTGGCTTTCTGATTCTCGGTAGAGGGTTTCCGGCGGGGAGGGGAATTCCGAACTCCTGCGTTGCCACAGTGAGAACTTTCGAAAGCATGTTCAATTCTTTCCGCACTGTAGCGCCGGACACTTTCTTCAGCCGTTCGTCCCGATATTTTGCAATCAGTTGAGGCATCAGTGCGGCAATAGAATATTTTCCTAAAAAAATGTCAAGATGCTGGCATTCAAATCGCCATGACTCTCTTTTGTCTTCGCGTTGTCGGTAGTGATACGGGGCGAACTCAGTCAGAAATCTGACAATGATTTCCGAAAGGGTGGTGTTCTCAGCAAGAGAAGTGGAAACGAAGGAACCTTTGTCCATGGCAGATTCGACATTGCGAGCCCAAACTTCCGCTGCCGTCTTGGTTTTGAAACTTTTGCTTTGCGATGGGTAGCCCTTGCGTCTGACCTTGGCCTGAATCCAACCGCTGTCCCGTTCCAGAAATGTCGCCATCGTCAAAACTCCAACTGTCCCCGTTTTGTCCCCATATTCGTTATATTAATTGTAAAACTACATTAACATATTGTCAATAAATGATTATTTAAAATAAAATCACTCCCCTGCTAAGGGAGCATGCGGTCAAAAACTGCATCGAGGGTTCGAATCCCTCTCTCTCCGCCAAATAATAGACATAACGAATTGATTTTATTGTGTTTTGTCAGGCAAGAAATACATGGTATGCCATTACGTTTTGCCATTGAGGCTCGAATGACCCCGTTCACCGTTGTACCAGTCGATATATTCCGCAATGTCCTTGCGTGCGGCGCTGACGCTATCGTAGGCCCGAAGGTAGACGCGCTCGTACTTGACTGACCGCCATACTCGCTCGACAAAAACGTTGTCACGCCACGCACCTCGACCATCCATGGACAACTTCACTCCGTTATCGATGACGGCATCGACGAAATCCTGTGCAGTGAACTGACTGACCTGGTCTGTGGCGAACGGGGTATCAGATGGCGATCTGTCGTCCAATTTCCACCACCCCATCACCGGGTAATCTGAAGAAGTCCGTGACGTGTACAGAATTTCTTTCCATCCAGGCAAAGACAACTGTCACCCAGTGAGGCAAACCTTTCCCGTCCTCTCTGCCAAGAACAGTTTCATGCCCGATATAGTAGACTACATCGTCTATTTGAAGGGGACAGCCCTGCTCGAATGCGTGCCCAAGCACCTCGGGAATGTTTGGCCTCTCCATAAATCCATACCTTGCTGTTGCGCGCCAGAAATTGGGTTCGATTTCTACCAATGACAGGCGTTTAGAATTTTCGATCCATGGGACAGATTCCGACACAACGGTGAGCACAACTAAAAGTTCGTGTAACGCGCGGTTGTGTAGGACATGCCAAACCATGACGGGAGGTGTTTCGGACAATGTCCGGGTCAGAAAGACAGCGGTGCCAGAAACCCGGGGGATTTTACGGGACACGACTGACCCCAGGAACTCCTTGACTGAAACACCCCGCTCGGTGAGGGTTTGTACCACTGCCGTCGAGCCGCTGTGCCAGATCCACATTATTCCGTAAATCAGGCTGGCGAGAAGCAGCGGAACATAACCACCGTCAGCGATCTTGGTGAGGTTTGCCACGAAAAAACTGGTATCAATACAAAGAAAAGCACCAGCAATCGCGCCACTTGCGAACCGGTTCCAGCCCCAGATCTCGCGCATGGCAATGAAAAGAAGCGCGGAAGTCATGAGCATGGTTAGCGAAACGGCGATTCCGTAGGCCGCCGCCAGGTTGTCGGACTTCCCAAAGAAAAGTGTCAGGCTGACTGTGGCGATCATGAGCAACCAATTGATGGTCCCGACATAGATTTGTCCGTAACCTTCTGCAGAGGTCTGGGCGATCCGCACGCGGGGTAACCAGCCCAGTTGGATTGCTTGCCGGGTCATCGAGAATGCACCCGTGATAATCGATTGGCTGGCAATGATGGTTGCGATCGTCGCCAAGAGAATAAATGGAATAAGGAGAGGTCCCGGGCACAATTGATAAAAAATATTATCGGTCGTGGATGCGCCACCGAGTACGATGGCAGCCTGACCTGCATAATTCAGCGCCAGACTTGGCAGCACTATGGCTGACCAGGCGAGTCTGATGGGACGGGGGCCGAAATGTCCCATGTCCGCATAGAGCGCCTCAGCACCCGTGACGCACAGGAAGACTCCTCCCAACACAAGAAAACTCGTAAAACCATTTGAAAAGAGAAAGCGAATGCCATAAATCGGGTTAAGAGCAACCAAGACTGCCGGATGCCGGGAAATCCCCCATAGACCAAGGAGCGCGATCGCAAAAAACCAGACAGCCATAATTGGGCCAAATGCCTTGCCGATTCGCGCCGTACCAAGCGGTTGGATTGCAAAGAGTGCAACGAGAATCGCCACTGCGGCCGGCAGAACATAGGGCCTCAGGGCCGGCGTGGCAATATTCAATCCTTCAAGCGCGGAAAGAACCGAAATAGCCGGGGTGATCGCTCCATCGCCA
This sequence comes from Ferrovum myxofaciens, assembly GCF_000735045.1. Classification (GTDB taxonomy): domain Bacteria; phylum Pseudomonadota; class Gammaproteobacteria; order Burkholderiales; family Ferrovaceae; genus Ferrovum; species Ferrovum myxofaciens. The sequence continues at coordinate 2,227 of NZ_JPOQ01000041.1, read as the reverse complement.
TAAATCAGTGCTGCCCCAAATAATCCGATGGCAACAATCGTCGGCCTTCGGTGTTTCTTGACAGCCAGCAGGGACATCAGAGCAAGAACCCCTCCTTCTCCGTCATTATCGACTCTCATCGCAAAGCCTACATATTTCACAGAGGTGACTATAATGAGCGTCCACAGAATCAACGAAAGTATTCCGAGGATGACATAGGGTGCAGGCGCGCTACCTGTCATGTTGAGAATGGTTTTGAAGGTATAAAGCGGGCTCGTCCCGATATCACCAAAAACGATTCCCAGGGCTGACAGCCCTAGGACACCTACGCCGGGGCCTGGTTTACTTTTCGTGCGACTCATGATTGGTCATTCCTTAAATACTGTAATGTTGAAATCGATACCCGGGTTCGATGGTCACAGGGCTTTGTCTCCTCGGATTGTATCAGCACCACGACCAGGGCACTGTGCAGGTATATGTAGCAGTTCGACGCTTGTCTTCTGCGCTGAAACTGTCGGGGTGGAAGGGCTTCGGTCAACCCATCTATCTGTGGAACCGGCAGGATCATGAATTGGACCTTGCTGAAATCGGATATTTCATGCGATAATCCTCGTTTGCGATTTTTCAATACATTAATTACGGGAGTTACAACATGGCACGCGTCTGCGCGGTCACCGGGAAAAAACCCATGGTTGGCCACAATGTGTCCCACGCCAATAACAAAACAAAACGGCGTTTTCTACCCAATCTGCAATATCGTCGTTTTTGGCTGGAAAGTCAGAACCGCTGGATTCGTCTGCGCGTCTCCAATGCGGGACTTCGTCTGATCGACAAGAAAGGCATTGAAGTCGTTCTCGCCGAGTTGGGTGGAACGGCTCTGCAAGGTTAATTCCAAGGAGAATTCTTTACATGCGTGACAAGATCAAACTGGAATCGACCGCTGGTACCGGTCATTTCTACACCACCACCAAGAACAAGAAAACCATGCCCGGAAAGATGGAAATCAAGAAGTTTGATCCCGTCGCTCGCAAGCATGTTCCGTACAAAGAAGCCAAGATCAAATAATCTCACACGGAGAGGTGGATGAGCGGTTTAAGTCGCACGCCTGGAAAGCGTGTTTAGGATAATATCCTAACGCGGGTTCGAATCCCGCCCTCTCCGCCAGACATAATATATAACATATTGATTTAAATGATTTTTATTTATTATAAAGATTTCGGTATGCCATCTGGTATGCCATTTAGATTCGGCTTTCTTCGTATCTGTCTGGACATTGGCAGATAATCTTTGAATAGCAGCCATATCCTTCCCCACACTCGTTCGATCCCCCTAAACGAGAAATTCAAGCCAAGTACCTGCCCCCTTTGATGGATTCTGTAAAATGAGCACTCGTGAGTGATGTAACTCAAGAGTGCTTGTCCCGTTGCAGACTGAAATTAATCAAAGGAGCAATCATGTCAGATGACGTGGCCCATGAATCGTCACAAGGTGAAGTTGAAGGCATACCCAGTGATCTGGCCCAGTTATACCCCGCAGATTCCGCTGAGTGGAAATCCATAACCACTGTGAGTGTTCAGCAAGCGGTTTTACTGTCGCTGGGGATTGACCCGCATACTATTTCCGACCTTATGCAGCAAAATCTAAATGACGCATTTTCGGAGATCTGCACGCAGTTCTATACCACGTACCCTGAAAGCGTCGAGCCGATTAACTACGGGAAGCAAGAAAAGGATTATCGGATAAGGTTGTCAGCGACCGATAACGCCATCGCGGCAAATATAATAAGCAGGCATCAAATGTCCGATTCGCAATATGCGAACCATGTTCGCTTGGATGAGTTTATTGGCTTTGCGAAGAGGAAAGAATGGACAATGCCTGGATGGCTATCTGCCTTAGGTGAACCAGAAGTTTCAAATCCGGCCAGGCTCTCGGGTGTTCGTGAAAGGAAAAAAGAAGCTACTCGGGTAAGGAACGAAGCCTGGCAGCGGAGAGGCGACGAACTTCTCTCTGAGAATCCAAATTGGACCAAAACGAAAATCTGCGAAACCATTGCCAGGGAACCAGGCGGCAATCGTAATGCGAACACAATCCGCAACAATATTAAAATCTCCCCAATGTGCCAGCGGCACGGGAGATGAAGTGGGGCCGAGCCAACCAGGTGGCTACCGTTTTGTGATCCAGATTCAAGACGCGGGAAATCTGAGCCGCATTCAACGCCTAGCGTTGATGCAGGTCGTGGATCTGACAG
>NZ_JPOQ01000040.1 GCF_000735045.1 Ferrovum myxofaciens | reverse complement strand
TCTAAAACTCCCATTGAACAGTTGCACTTGGTACGAAGGTACAAATAGGCGATATAAAATAACTCGGGCAGTATATGTCGGTTGCAGGCGTCTGAGTTGATGGCAAGGCGTCCAAATTCGCTGAGCTTGTTTCCTTGCTGGCGCAGTTCGTTGAGGTGATCTTGGTAAGTTTCGTCAGCAAATAAACCATGGATGTTGTCGGGTCTCACGGAAATGGTTCCAATCACCTGACCCGAGTTTCCGGCGGCAAAAAAGGTAATCCATTGGTCATGATCTTTCAGAGTTAGGGCGGTTTTATATCCGCGTTTGGAATATTGCTTATGAATGAGGTCAAGAGAGGCGGATTTCTGTTCTTTG
>NZ_JPOQ01000039.1 GCF_000735045.1 Ferrovum myxofaciens | reverse complement strand
CTGAAATCTATGCCCATGCCTATTGCCGCATCACCAGTTACCTGCAAACCATGGCTTACAAAGGGGTCAATCCCATGATTGCCATTCAAATGGCTTTGGCTGGTGAATTAGGGGGCGAGTAGTTACGAAAAACCATGACATTCATCAGCAAGAATCCGCGAAGTTATTTCGGTCTGTTTGTCGCAGTCCTATGTCTGGGGGCCAGTACTTTGTCCCAGGCCAAGGATGAAGAATCGGATGCCGAACCTGAAGTAAGTTTGGCAAAGTTGTTCAGGAAAGCCAATATTGAAGTGAAGGGCTATCTGGATATGGGTTATATGGCGCACTCACAAACGCCGGATCCCAGTGTTCAGGTGTTCGATACCACCAAAAATTCCTTTGCCCTGAATCAGGCCTCAGTCACGATTTCCAAACTGCCGACCCAGGGCATTGGCGGGCTGGTCAATCTGACGGCGGGTTCCAATGCCGGGGTCATTTGCTCCTATGGGGCCTGTTCCGGCAATAATCTCAATGCCAACAACACCACCGCAGGCAGTGGAGGATTTTTCGACCTGACCCAGGCATTCATGCAGTATGCCAAGAATTCCTGGACGGTGATGGGCGGGAAATATACCACCTTGGCCGGGGTGGAATATATTGACAGCGGTGCGGATACTAATATCACCCGTTCTATCCTCTTTGGCAAGATTCCCTTTACCCATACGGGGCTGCGTGCCATCAATAATGTGTCCGAAGCCACGACCCTGACCATGGGAGTGAATAACGGTTGGGACCAAGTGACGGGGATGACGGCTTCCAAGACAGTGGAAATGGCGGTGAACGAGGCTTTTACCAAGGATACGTCCCTGCTCTTCGATATTTATACCGGCGATGAAACGGTGCTGGCACCTGCCACGGCAGGGGTCAATGCCAGCAACATGTTCACCACCAACACCTTTACGGCCTATGGCGGGGCCAATGCGCGGGCGGGAAATCGTACGTTGCTGGACATGGTCTTCACCACCAATCTGACCCAGTCCCTGACCTTCATCCTGAATGCGGATCATGCCTCCCAACAGAATGAAATCATCGGACTTAATCAGGTGGGGACGGAAACTTACTGGGGGGTGGCCGGGTACTTGAACTATCAGATCAATGAGCAGTATCGGGTCTCCTTCCGGGCTGAAGAAGTGCGGGACAGTTCAGGCGCAGCCTTGGCAACGGGCGTCGATACGGGCGGTTATGGGGTGCTGGTCGGACCGAATACGGTGCGCGAAGCGACGTTGACCCTGGGGTATGCCCCTGTCAAGTCGTTTGAGTTGCGCGGTGAAATTCGTGAAGATCGCGCCGACAAAGGATTGTTTGCGGAATCCAACGGAATTCTCTCCCAATCCATGACCACCTACGGTTTGCAAGGCATCTACAAGTTCTAAAAAACTCACCGGTGACTCCAAAGGCACCCTTCGGGGTGCCTTTTTCTCACCTTGACGGGCATGGTAGACTGTGCGTCTATGAAAGATACGACCGCACAACTCCGCACTTTGCTTTCTCAACGCATTCTGATGCTGGATGGGGCCATGGGTACCATGATCCAACGGCATCGCCTGACTGAAGAGGATTACCGGGGTACACGTTTCAAAGATTTTCCCCATGATCTGAAGGGAAATAACGATCTTCTGGTTCTGACCCAGCCTCAGATCATCCAGGAGATTCATCAGGCCTATCTGGACGCTGGCGCGGATATCCTGGAGACCAACACCTTCAATGCCAATGCCATCTCCATGGCAGATTACCATATGGCGGATCTGGTACCTGAAATCAATCTCGAGGCGGCTCGAATGGCAAGGAGATTGGCCGATGGGGCCACTCGCAGAAACCCGGCCAAACCCCGTTTTGTGGCAGGGGTACTGGGGCCAACCACCCGTACGGCTTCCATTTCGCCGGATGTGAATGATCCTGGTTACCGCAATGTGGATTTCGATACATTGAATGCCTCCTACGGGGAAGCCATCGAAGCTCTGGTGGCGGGTGGGGTGGACATTCTATTGGTGGAAACGGTGTTTGACACCCTCAATGCCAAGGCGGCCCTTTTTGCCATTGAATCCTTTTTTGATCGCACGGGTCAACGTTTGCCCGTGATGATTTCCGGGACCATTACCGACCAGAGTGGGCGTACCCTGACCGGGCAGACCACGGAAGCCTTCTGGAACTCGCTGTCCCATATCCGCCCTCTTTCCATCGGTCTCAATTGTGCCCTGGGGGCTGCGCTCATGCGCCCCTATATCGAAGAATTGGCTCGAGTGGCAAACACGTATGTGAGTGCCCATCCCAATGCGGGTTTGCCCAATCCTCTGGCCGAATCGGGCTACGACGAAGGTCCTGCTGAAACAGCGGCGCTACTCAAGGAGTTTGCTGAATCGGGTTTTATCAATATCGTGGGGGGCTGTTGTGGTACGACCCCCGCCCATATTCAGGCGATTGCCGAAGCAGTTCAGGATATTCCTCCACGCCGGATCCCCGATGTTCCACGGGAAACACGACTGTCTGGACTGGAACCCTTCAACATCGGGGAAGACAGCCTCTTCGTGAACATCGGGGAGCGCACCAATGTGACAGGATCCCGTGCCTTTGCGCGTCTGATTCTGGCAGGGCAGTTCACCGAAGCTCTGGGGGTGGCCCGCACCCAGGTGGAAAGTGGTGCCCAGATCATCGACATCAACATGGACGAAGCCATGCTTGATGCACCAGCGGCCATGCAGCGTTTTCTTAATCTGGTGGGCTCCGAACCGGACATTGCAAAAGTTCCGGTGATGATTGATTCCTCCGATTGGCGTGTGATCGAGGCAGGGTTGAAGTGTGTGCAGGGCAAGTCCATTGTCAACTCCATCAGTCTCAAGGAAGGAGAAAAGGAGTTTTTGCATCGTGCCACTTTGGTGCGCCGTTATGGTGCGGCAGCCATTGTGATGGCTTTTGATGAACAGGGTCAGGCGGATACCCAGGCACGCAAAGTGGAAATCTGCACGCGTTCCTACCGTTTATTGACTGAAAAATTAGATTTTCTCCCCGAAGATATCCTGTTTGATCCCAATATTTTTGCAGTGGCCACGGGAATCGAGGAACACGATAACTACGCGGTGGACTTCATCGAGGCTACGCGCCAGATTCGGAACACCCTGCTCTACGCTAAAGTCAGTGGCGGGGTCTCCAATGTAAGTTTCTCCTTCCGTGGCAACGAAACGGTGCGAGAAGCCATTCATACGGCCTTTCTGTACCATGCGGTGCAGGCCGGAATGTCCATGGGCATCGTCAATGCAGGACAATTGGGGGTTTATGCCGAGATTGAACCGAATCTGCTGACACATGTGGAAGATGTCATTCTCAATCGCCGCCCCGATGCAGGTGAACGTTTGGTGACTTTTGCCACCCAGGTCAAGGATGCCGGACTCAAAACCGTTCAGGAAGACTTGGCCTGGCGCCAGGCACCTGTGCACGAACGCTTGACCCATGCGTTGGTCAAGGGTATCAATACCTACATCGTGGAGGACGCGGAAGAAGCGCGTCAAGTGGCCGAACATCCGATTCACGTCATCGAAGGTCCCCTGATGGATGGTATGAATGTGGTGGGCGATCTGTTTGGTGCAGGCAAGATGTTCCTGCCCCAGGTGGTGAAATCAGCGCGGGTAATGAAACAGGCCGTGGCCCATCTGATTCCCTTCATCGAAGCGGAGAAAAGTGCCGGTTCCCAGGCCAAGGGGCGCATCCTGCTGGCCACGGTCAAGGGGGATGTGCATGACATTGGCAAGAATATCGTTGCCGTGGTCTTGCAGTGCAATAATTTTGAAGTCATCAACATGGGGGTGATGGTGCCTTGCGAACGTATTTTGGATACGGCCCGCGCAGAAAGGGCAGACATCATTGGGTTGTCCGGGTTGATTACGCCTTCGTTGGAAGAAATGGCCCATGTGGCTCGTGAAATGCAACGTACCGGGTTCACTGTTCCCTTGCTGATTGGCGGGGCCACAACGTCGCGCGTCCATACGGCAGTCAAGATCGAGCCCCATTATCAGGGGGTGACGGTGTATGTGCCCGATGCTTCGCGCGCGGTGGGAGTCTGTGCCCAACTCCTCAGTGAAGGCTTGAAGGAAGCGTATACCCGGGACATCAAGACGGATATGGCGCGGATTCGAACCCAGCATGAAGCCAAAAAAGGTACCGGTCCCCTTCTCTCCCTGGCGCAGGCACGGCAACGCGGACAGAAGTTTGACTGGGTAGCCGTCGTCCCTCCCCGCCCAACCTTCCTGGGGGCGCGCGAGTTGCGCGATTATCCCCTGGATGCATTGGTTCCCTACATCGATTGGACACCGTTCTTTCAGACCTGGGAGTTGAGCGGGCGTTATCCAGCCATTCTGGAAGATTCCGTGGTGGGAGAAACGGCTCGTCAACTCTTTGCCGATGCCCAGGCCTTGTTGGCCCAACTGCTTCAGGAAAAAATTCTTACGGCCCATGGGGTGGTGGGATTTTTTCCGGCAGCGGCCGCAGATAATGGAGACGATCTGCTCATTTATACGGATGAATCACGCACGGAAGTGCGCACCGTGCTGCACCATCTGCGCCAACAAAACGAGAAGCCTGCGGATCGGCACAATCACTGTTTGACAGATTTTGTGGCGCCTGCATCGACGGGAGTGGCGGATTACATCGGGGCTTTTGCGGTCACCGCCGGACAGGGGATCGAGGAACGTTTGGCTGAGTACGAGGCAGCGCATGACGACTACAACAGTATTCTTCTCAAGGCATTGGCGGATCGTCTGGCGGAAGCATTTGCCGAGGCTTTGCATGCGCGAGTTCGACGGGAATGGTGGGGGTATGCCGCAGGCGAAAATTTGACCCATGAGGCGTTGATTGCCGAGCGCTATCGCGGCATTCGCCCTGCACCGGGCTATCCGGCCTGTCCCGATCATACAGAGAAAGGCCTCCTCTTCGATCTTTTGCAGGCTACCGAGCACACCGGGATCAGTTTGACGGAGAGTTATGCCATGTTGCCCACGGCGGCGGTGAGCGGGTTTTATTTCTCCCATCCGGACAGCATCTACTTTGCCTTGGGCAAGATCGGACGGGACCAGGTGGAGGACTATGCTCAGCGCAAGGGCTGGACGTTAGACCAGGCGGAATACTGGCTGGCTCCCCAACTGGCTTATACGCCAGTGCGTTGAGTAGGCGCCGATATATGCATATCCATATTCTTGGCATTTGTGGCACCTTCATGGGCGGGGTGGCGGTGCTGGCCAAAGCGGCAGGGCATCGGGTCACGGGGTGCGATGCTCAGGTTTACCCCCCCATGAGTACCCAGTTGCACGCTCAAGGGATTGAGTTGAGTGAAGGCTTTGGGGTGGAACAAACCACTTTGGCACCGGACCTGTTTGTGGTGGGGAATGTGGTGACCCGTGGAAACCCGCTTATGGAAGCCATTCTGGATCAGGGACTTCCCTATGTTTCCGGGCCTGAATGGCTGGCGCAGCAGGTGCTCGATTCATGCCGGGTCATTGCTGTGGCAGGTACCCATGGCAAGACCACCACCACGGCATTGGTGACCTGGTTGCTGGAGAAGGCCGGCTTGCATCCGGGTTTTCTGATTGGGGGGGTGCCGAGCAACTTTGAAGTATCGGCGCGTTTGCCCCGGTACTGGACTTCGGGTCGTGTGGCACGCGCAGATCGTCCGTGGTTCGTGATCGAAGCAGATGAGTATGACACGGCTTTTTTCGACAAACGGTCCAAGTTTGTCCACTATCGCCCCGAGATTTTACTGCTGAATAATCTGGAATATGACCATGCGGACATTTTCCCGGATCTTGCCTCAATCATGACGCAGTTTCACCATCTGGTGCGAACCGTACCGAGTTCAGGGTCAATCGTGGTGAATGCTCAGGATGTGGCGTTGGCACAGGTGCTTGAGCGAGGGTGCTGGACCCCCACGATATTTTTTGGTTCAAAGGGGGACTGGTCTCTGGACCCCTGCGACTCCTTGGGTCAATTGACGGTTCGGGAAGGCTCGCAGGTACGTGCGCAGACGATGCATTGGCCACTCTTGGGTGAGCATAACCGGATGAATGCCCTAGGGGCTTTGCTGGCGGCACGACAGGCAGGGATTGACCTGGCGGAAGGCGTTCTTGCCCTTGAACGGTTCGAGGGCGTAAAGCGCCGCCTCGAAATCAGGGGAGTGGTGAATGGCGTGACCGTCTATGATGATTTTGCCCATCATCCCACGGCCATTGCCACGACATTGCAAGGGTTGCATCAGCGTCTGGAGTTGACCGGGGGACGTATTCTGGCCCTCATTGAACCACGTTCCAATACCATGAAGATGGGGATATGGTCGGATCAACTGGCCAAGAGTTTGAACCTGGCAGATCGGGTCTATGGCTATGACCACCATCTGGGTTGGGATTTGTCCACGGTTCTTCAGTCCTTGGGCGCGCGCGCGCAGGTTTACACGCATCTGCCTGCTTTGGTGGAGGCAGTGGTTGCGGAAGCGAACACGGGGGATGCCATCGTGACGATGAGTAATGGCGCTTTTGGGGGGGTTCATGACCTCCTGTTACGGGCATTGGCATAAGGGAGTGTGCGCAGGATGGGTTATGTGATGTACGAAGACGGTGGGGAAATCAGGTTCGGAACTGTTCTGGCAGAGTCCGATAGCACAATGCAGGTGGAAGCACCCCATGGTAAACGCAGCAAGATCAAGAGTGCGGGGGTGCTGCTGCGCTTTACTCAACCCGAGCCCAAGGTGCTGATGCAGGAGGCTGAAGTTCTTCAAAAAACGATTGATATCGATTTGCTCTGGTCGGCTTGTCCTCCGGAGTCGGAGTGGCATTTCTCGGAGTTGGCACGGGAGTATCAGGGGCATGAACCCAGTGTACTGGAGCAAGTAGCCGTATTGTTTCGCCTGCAGGCGGCTCCGATTTATTTTCATCGGCGCCAGCGGGGTCATTTTCGTGTGGCTGCGCCGGAAACCCTCAAAGCAGCGCTGGCGGGACTGGAACGTCGTCGTCTCCAGGATCAGCAAAAGGCCGAAGCACTGGAAGCATTGGCGGCAGGATATTGTCCGGACTGGTTGATACACGAACTCCCTGCCCTGCTCTACCGTCCTGACAAGAACACGTTGGCATACAAGACGCTGGAAGCCGCCAGTTCGATACTGAAAAAATCTCCTGCTCAAGTGTTGGCGCAATGCGGGGCCATTGGCGGTAGTCGGGCCTGGCACGAAGGGCGCTTCGAATTTGAATATTTCGGGCCCTGGTCCACGGATTCAGATTTCCCGGCGATGGAGGAACAGGACTGGCCCTGTTACGAGGTGCCTGTATTTAGCATTGACGATGCATTCACCACGGAAATCGACGATGCGTTCAGTCTCCGGGAGTTGGACCAGGCGCATTGGGAAGTGGGTATTCACATTGCGGCACCTGGCCTTCAGTTTGGTCCTGACAGCGCCATGGCTGAACAGGCACGGGCGCGTTTGAGTACGGTGTACATGCCGGGACGCAAAATTGCCATGTTGCCGGAAAGGGTGATTGCACGTTGCTCCCTCAATGAAGGTCAGGAGCGTCCGGCGCTTTCTTTGTTGCTGCGTGTGCACAAGGAAACCTTGGCGGTCGTGGAACGACATTCGCTGATCCAGCGAATCAGGATTGGTGCCAATTTACGTCTGCATGAACTGGAGGCCCGGTGGGATGAGGAAACATTGGAGGGGCAAGAGATCCCGCATCTGGCGGACCTGAGAATTTTGCGGGCATTGGCAGAACATTTGGCGGAGGCACGCGGGGTAAGGGAACGATCGACTCCCCAGTATCATGATTATACTTTCGTGGTGGAAGGGGAGCATGTGGATATTCGACCCCGCCCACGGGGAGCGCCATTGGACGAGTTGGTGGCGGAATTGATGATCGAAGTCAATCGCCATTGGGCGGGTCAATTGGTGGAAGCGGGCTGGTTGGGTTTGTTTCGGGTGCAGGGACAGGGACGTACCGGCATGTCCGTGGATCCGGCCCCTCACCTGGGTCTGGGATTGAATCATTACGCCTGGTGCAGTTCTCCTTTGCGCCGCTACCCTGATCTGGTCAACCAGTGGCAACTGATCCGTCTGTTCCAGTTGCAGGATCCCGCAGTGACCGATCGAGTTCGTCTGCGTGAAGAAAGCCTGGCCTTTGAACGGGCCTATGAAGCCTATCAGGATTTTCAGCGGCAGATGGAACGCTATTGGAGTCTGCGCTGGCTGGAACAGGAGGCCGTGACGACCTGTCGTGCGCGTCTGCTGCGAGAAGGAGCGGCTCGCCTCGAGGGCTTGCCGCTGGTGGTCAAGGTTCCTGGGGCAGCGGCATTGGAGGCAGGAACGGACGTTCAACTGGCTATTCGATCCATCGATGTGTGGGCCATTGAACTGCATTGTGAACTATTATCGGTGGAACCGACGGTCATCCCATGAAATCTCGGCGGGTTCCAGGGTTGGCTTCCGGTATTTTCCCCTACCGTTCTCCCTGGGTTGCTGCTGTGGTCATTTCTCTCCTGATCCACGGTTTGGTCCTGGTTTGGATCAGGTTTTCCGGGATGACCTGGCGTTTGCCTTCTCCACTGCTTCCCATGGCCGTGGATCTGGATCTGGAGGCAGGCCCCTCCCGTGCCACGATTCCCCGGTCGCCTGGGTTGCCTGCGCCTCCCAAAGCATCTCCTCCTTCCCGAGCACCGCAGAAAATTTCAGTGACTTCTCCTCCTTCGGCACCTGCTTCAGACATTCCTGCGGTTCCTGACTCCATGGAGACGGCTTCGAGGCCGGCAGATTTGATCCATCAGCCTCCCTCCGTACCGCCTGACTCCTCCTCCTCACTCATCTGGCGCAGTTTGAACATGGCGCATGGGTTGGTTCAGGATCCTTGGGTGGGCAAACGGGTTCGTACCCTCGATTCCGGGACCCGGGAAGGCGAATGGCAGGCTTACGAAGAGGCTTTTACGACCAAGGTGGCCGAAGTGGGCGGTGTGAATTATCCACCACCCGAGCAGGGGCAGCCACTCTCCGGCAGTGTGGGGGTGGAAACCGTGCTTAATGCGGATGGCACGGTGGCTTCTGTGGACATTCGGCGTACTTCCGGGCATAGGGCATTGGATCAGGCCGCGTTGCGCATCGTGCGTATGGCGGCACCTTTTCAGCCTTTCACCGCGGCCATGCGGGCGCAGACTGATTTGATCCGCATTACCCGCACGTTCAATTTCGTGCGGGCCGGAGAGCCGTTGCGCAGTCAGTAAGTCCGGATTCCTTTCAGGCAGGTGGAGGCACCATGCCCTGATGGCGCAGGAGCGCATCCAGTTGAGGGGGGCGACCCCGGAAGGCGATGAAGGAGTCGAGCGCTGGACGACTGCTGCCCTGAGCCAGAATCTCGTTTTGGAAACGTCGTCCAATCTCGGGGTTGAATACGCCACTTTCCTCAAACAAGGCATAGGCATCGGCAGACAGTACTTCAGCCCATTTGTAACTGTAATATCCTGCTGCATAACCGCCCGCAAAGATATGCGAAAAACTGTGCGGGAAGCGATGCCAGACGGGAGGTTTCACCACGGCCACTTCAGCACGGATGCGCGCAAGCAGGTGCAGGGGGTCGAGAAGGGTGGGGACGCTACAGTGCAATTCCATGTCGAAAAGGGAAAATTCGATCTGGCGCATCGTTTGTAAGCCACTCTGGAAATTCTTGGCGGCCAACATGCGCTCGTAGAGGGTTCGAGGGAGGGGTTCTCCTGTATCCACGTGGTGAGTCATGCCCTGCAGCACTTCCCACTCCCAGCAGAAGTTTTCCATGAACTGACTGGGAAGTTCCACCGCATCCCACTCCACGCCATGGATACCGGATAGGGGGAGATCCTCCATCTGGGTAAGCAGGTGGTGCAGGCCATGCCCACATTCATGAAACAACGTAATGACTTCATCATGGGTGAAGGTCGCAGGTTTGCCTCCGCTCGGTGCCGAAAAATTGCAGGTCAGATAGGCAACCGGTGTCTGAAGACTGTCTCCCTTGCGGCGTCGGGTAATGGCATCGTCCATCCATGCGCCACCCCGCTTGCCATTGCGGGCATAGAGGTCGAGATAGAACTGTCCGACCAAGGTACCCGTGGGGGTTTTCAAATCGTAGAAACGAACGGTTTCGTGCCAGACCTCGGCTTGGGCAGGGTGGACCATGAGACCAAACAATTTCTGGATGACCTGAAACAATCCATTTAGCACAGAATGTTCTGGAAAGTAAGTCTTCACTTCCTGTTCAGAGTAATCATACTGGGAAGTACGCAGCCTTTCTGAGACATAAGCCAGATCCCAGGGTTGGACCACATCCAGGCCAAGGCGCTCCTGAGCAAAGGCCGTCAGCGTCTTCCAGTCCTGTTCGGCAAAGGGCTTGGCACGCTGGGCTAGATCCCGCAGGAAAGTCAGCACAGCCTCTGGAGATTCAGCCATTTTGGGTTCCACGGACAATTGCGCAAAATGGTCAAATCCGAGCAGGCGGGCTTCTTCAGCACGTAAAGCCAGTAAGGTCTGGATCAAGGGACCGTTGTTCCAGGGTTCCGGACCAAATTCCGAGGCCCGGGTGGTATAGCAGCGATAAAAATGTTCGCGCAAACTGCGTCGTTCGGCATACTGCATGACCGGGAGGTAACAGGGGGCATGCAGGGTGAGCCGCCAACCGGATCGCCCTGCATGCTTGGCTGTTTCAGCTGCCGTGGAGAGCACTTCCGGAGGGAGGCCAAGGAGTTCGTCGGGATCCTGGGTGTCATAGGTGAAACTATTGGTGGCGTCCAGCAGGTTTTGTTCAAAGCGTGCACCGGTGGCTGCCAGGGTTTCCTGAACTTCAAGAAAACGAACTTTTTCGGCGGGAGGCAACTCGGCTCCACCCAGACGAAAATCGCGCAATGCCTGAGTAATAATGCGTTGACGGGAGGCCGGCAATTTTTCAAACTCTGGCGCATTGTTTAGGGTTCGATAGCCCTTGAGAAGACTCTCGTCCTGACCTAGTCGAGCCCAGTATTGAGCAATATGCGGCAATACTGCGTTGTAGGCTGCACGCAATTCCGGGGTATTGACCACGGCATTCAGGTGAGAAACCTGTCCCCAGGCACGCGCCAGAAGTTCATTGATATCTTCCAGAGGCGTGATGAAGTTATCCCAGGTCGGACTCTCGGTTTGATGGGTCAGACGGTGGAGCGTGGCTTCACCGTCCCCAATCAGGGAGAGGATGGCGGGTTCGATGTGTTCGGGGCGAATGGTCCCAAAATGGGGAAGCCCAGAAAAATCCAACAAAGGGTTGAAGGAGGTTGAAGTCATGATAAGGGAATCCAAAAAATGAAGAAGAAATAGTGGATCAGGCGCGGGAATCCTCATGGATGATGAAGCCACCCACCAAGGTATGACTGACTTTACCTTGCATGAGGTGGTTGAGGAACGGCGTATTTTTGCCCTGACTTTTAAGATTTTTTGGGGTGACGACCCATTCCCGTTCCGGATCAAAAATACACAGGTCGGCGGGTTGGCCAGGGTTCAGTTGTCCTGCAGGGATTCCAAGAATTTTGGCAGGTGCAGAGGTGATTCGTGCCAGAGCCGTGATCAGCGGCAGTGCCTCGGATCGCGCCCAGGCCAACGTGAGCGGCAGTAGCAGTTCCAAGCCCGTGGCCCCAGGTTCGGCTGCTTCGAAGGGGAGTTGCTTGGCATCCACATCCACGGGCGCATGATCAGAGACCAATGCATCGATGGTTCCATCCACCAGACCGGCGCGCAAGGCTGCTCGATCGCGTACGCTGCGCAGGGGGGGAATCAGCCGACAATGGGCATTGAAATAACCAATGTCATGTTCCGTGAGGTGCAAGTGGTTAATGGAGATATCGCAGGTGATCGGTAACCCTTCTCTCTTGGCCGCGCGGACCAAATCCACTCCGCCGGCACTGGAAAGGCGGCATAAATGGACGCGCGCGCCGGTTTCACGTACCAGTTGCAGAATCGTATTCAGTGCGATGATTTCAGCGCAGGTGGGAATGGCAGGCAATCCCAGGCGACTGGCCACTTCGCCATCATGAGCCACCCCATCACGCGCCAGGTAGGCATCCTGGGGTTGTAACCAAACGGTGAACCCAAAGGTGGTGGCATAATCCAAAGCGCGCAACAGGACCTGAGTATCCAGCAAAGGTGCATTCGCCTGGGAGAAGGCAATACAACCTGCGTCATATAATTCTCCCATCTCTGTTAGACGAAGGCCCTGGAGTTGTTGGGTAAGGGCACCTAGGGGATAGACGTTGGTTTGTTCCCGGCCATGGGCACGATGTTTGAGCATTTCAACTAAACCGGGCTCGTCCAGAGGGGGGTCGGTGTCTGGGGGGCACGATAAACTGGTGATTCCACCTACCGTGGCCGCAATCATCTCGCTTTCCAAAGTGGCCAGGTATTCATAGCCGGGTTCCCGTAACCGTGCGGCCAGATCCACCAGTCCGGGCATGACGATCTTGCCACGGGCATCGATGACCCGGTTGGGTGTAAAACCAGCGGGGCAACGTTCGAGGGCGACGATCTTGCCTGCGGCTATGAACAGGTCACTCTGAGAATCACGCTGCGTGACGGGATCGATGACGCGGCCATGGGTGATATGAATTTTCATGAAAAATCCTCGTTCAAGCGGCAGAGTGTGGCATGGGTGCGGCCAGAAGGGACATGACGGCCATGCGCACTGCAATGCCAAAGGTGACTTGTTTCAAGATCACGGACTGGACCCCATCGGCAACATCCGAATGAATTTCCACGCCCCGGTTCATGGGGCCTGGGTGCATGACGATGGCATCCGAGCGGGCATGAGCCAATTTGGCCGGAGTCAGTCCATAGTATTTGAAGTACTCATCGCGGCTGGGCAAGAGTGCTCCATTCATCCGTTCATTCTGAAGGCGTAACATGATGACCACATCCACGCCTTTGAGGCCCTGGACCATGTCGTGGTAGACCCTTACACCCAGACGTTCCACATTGCGCGGTATCAGGGTCTTCGGACCGATGACGCGCACTTCCGGAACTTGCAAGGTCGTCAAGGCATGAATCTGGGAGCGGGCCACCCGCGAATGAAGGACATCTCCGACGATGGCCACCCGCAGATTTTCAAAGCGCTTTTTAAAGTGGCGAATGGTATACATGTCCAAAAGTGCCTGGGTGGGATGGGCATGGCGTCCATCTCCTGCATTGATGACATGGATGTCGGGTCCGACGTGACTGGCAATCAGGTGTGCGGCACCACTTTCGGCATGGCGTACCACGAACATATCTGCTTGCATGGCGGACAGATTATCCACCGTATCGAGCAGGGTTTCTCCCTTGCTTTGGCTTGAAGAGTTGACATTCAGATTGATGACGTCGGCGGACAAGCGTTTGGCCGCAATTTCAAAAGTGGTGCGGGTGCGCGTGGATGCCTCAAAAAATAAATTAAAAATGGATTTCCCTTGAAGATGAGGAACTTTCTTGACTTCCTGACGGGCTACGGCCTCAAACTCTGTGGCGCGGTCCAGAATTTGGAAGAGGATGGCGGGGGGCAGACCTTCTATGGTCAACAGATGCTTGAGGTGACCTTCGGGGGTGAGTTGAGGATTAAACATCGGTAACCTCTACAGCAAGAGTGATAAAAAAATCAGTGCGTTCAGAAGAGCATAAAGCGCTTTGCTGCTCCATGGACAAACCGAAATAATCTTCCAAAAGCAAGGTGGCAGCCAGCGCATGCTCCATGCTGCGACGTTGCGCCCGTGCAACCCCGGCAGTCTGTAATTGCTGATCAGCTTCCAGCGAGGTATAGCGTTCGTCAATGAGGGCCACGGGCAAATGGGTATGGCGGTGCAAGTCACGGGCAAAATTACGACATTGACGGGTCGTGGTTTGTTCCTGACCCTCTGAATTCAGAGCCAGTCCCACCAGCAGTGACTTGGGTGTCCATTCTCGAATGAGGGCATGAATGGATTCCCAGCGCTGAGCGCGGGTGCGGCATTCCAGGGAAACCAGCGGACGACAGACCCGACTGCGGCGTTCTCCCCAAGCCACTCCGATAAATCGCATACCATAGTCGAAGGCCAGAATGGCACCTTCCGGATCAGGCATGCCCGGCTTCCTCGGAGAGATAGGTCAAATTGACGCCCAGTAATGCCAGTGCCGCATTAAAACGTTGTTCTGCAGGTAGCGTGAAAAGAATATGGGGATCTGCCGGGACGGACAGCCAATTGTTCAATTTGATTTCGTTTTCCAGTTGCCCGGCTTCCCAACCCGCATAGCCCAGAGCGATGAGCATGTGATCCGGACCATGGCCGAGGGAAAGTTGTTCCAGAATATCACGGGAAGTGGTGAGTCCAAATTCGTCATTGATGCGTAAGGTGGAGCGCCATACGCCTAGGGGAGTATGGAGAACAAAACCACGGTCAGTTTGAACTGGCCCACCCAGATAGACCGGTTGGGTGGCCACATCTTCATTGCTGGAAGTCAGCGCAATCTGACCAAACAGACTTTTCAGATTCATATCCATCGGACGGTTGACGATCAAGCCCATGGCTCCCTGCTCATCGTGCCGACATATATAGGTCAAGGTGCCAGAAAAATTGGCATCCTGCAATGAAGGCATGGCGATAAGAAAATGATGGGTGAAGTTGATCGTTTCCATGGGGCGATTATCGCACATTCCTGTACCTGAACCCGGTTTGAAGAAAGTGGACGATAAACGGTTCTGTGTCACGCTCTCTGGCAAAGGAGTCGATGGTAGTAGAGGCTCATTTGTAACAACTTGCAAAACAGACAAGACGGTAAAATAGTCGGCATAGGGGAAAGTCGGCTCGGACGATCTGTGCCGCCGAACGTCCCTGATGAGTGGATTGATCCACTTCAATAAAGTCTATGGGGGGAGCAGAGATCATGCGGTTCAAACTTTTATTGTTAACGGGATTGACGGTTGGCCTGGCTTCCTGTGCCAGCACGCCTCCAGCACCTTTGGCGGGAAATGACTTCGTCCCCATTCTACCCCGTACGGCCCAAAATGACCCCAGTGTCGTGGGTGAAAAAGTGCGGTGGGGCGGGGTGATTGCAGGTGTCAAGCCAGGAAAAACCGACACGTGTTTTCATGTAGTGAGTCATACCCTGGATGATTCTGGTCGTCCCGTGGATGATGATCATTCCGATGGGCGATTCATTGCCTGTGCCCATGGGTTTTTTGACCCCTCCATTTATTCTTTGAAGAGACAGATTACCGTAACGGGTACGCTACAGGTTCCGACCATCGGCAAGGTGGGTGACATGCGCTACATCTTTCCCCATGTGGCTGCGGATGTGGTCTATCTATGGCCAAAGGATGTCCCCATGGATAATTCCGGCATGTACTATGGAGAGGGATTTGGGATGAGCCCCTTCGGGGATCCCATGGATGGCCCGATGACCCCATGGATGGGCCCTGATATCGGTATGCCTTGGTAGAAAAAATTCAGGTCAAGTCATTGCTGACTTGACCTGAATGAAGAACAACGACTTAGAGCTTAGAAGTGGTAAGCAGCACCAATGGTGTAGGTGTTTTCAGCATTGCTGAAATAGTTGTTGGCATAGCCCAACTGATCACGTTGGTAGTCGGCACGAATATCAAACTGACGGGAAACATTGTAACGCAGTCCCGCGCCATAGACCCAGCCAAACCCCCCATTGGTCAGGCCATAGGAGCCGACTGTGGCGTAATTGAAACCGGCCTTGCCCACCAGACCGATGGTGTTGGCACGGTCAAAGTAGTAAGTGCCCGTTCCCAACAGGTCAAAGGAGTGAGCTGACCCATCGGCCACATTTCCACCGAATCCATGGTAATGGTTGTACTGTGTTTCAATACCGAAGTTCTGGGTAAATTCGTGACCGGCGAACACGCGGTATTCGGAACCGACTTCGCCCACGTTGGCATTGGCGTTGTTGCCGATGCCGGGGTTGGGTGAAGTGGCGGAGCCAAGGGCAACCCCTGCATAGTCATTGATCCAGCCGCTCCCATCGGCCATGGCCGACAAGGAAACAGATACCAGAGAAGTTACGAGAAGTGCTTTTTTGAACATGTGAATGCTCCTGAGTGGTTAAGGGTTATGAATTTTACAGTCAATGAAAAGAGTGCAACTGTAACAATTATGACACAAACCCCCCATAATTGCAAAACATGTATCATATTTACAACATAGTGTTAGAGTTTGGCGGTAAAACGATCTTGCACTGAGGGTTGCGCATGATCTTGTTCAAGTGTAAGTAAAACTTTATAATTGATTGATATTAGAGGTGCTTTCTTGAAAATTGCGACGTGGAATGTCAATTCCATCCGGGTGCGGCTGTCCCATGTGCTGGCTTGGTTGGAGAAAGAAAAACCGGATGTTCTTTGCCTGCAGGAGCTCAAGTGTGAGGCCCCGGATTTTCCTTGGGAAGCATTTCGAGCGGTGGGTTATCACGCTCATGTGGCGGGACAGAAAACCTATAATGGAGTGGCGTTGGTTTCCTTACAACCCGGGGTGGATGAGGTGATCGGGTTGCCTCAATGGGAAGATCCCCAGCGACGGGTCATTGCCGCCACATTTGGCGACGTTCGGGTGATCAGTGTGTATTGTCCCAATGGCGAATCGCTCAGTTCGGAAAAGTACGTTTACAAACTTGCCTGGTTCGATGCACTGCATGATTATTTGCAGGACAGTCTGGTGCGCTATCCCTGTCTGCTCGTGGCAGGAGATTACAACATTGCGCCGGAAGACCGGGACATTCATGATCCGGCGGCCTGGGCCGGGGAAGTGTTGTGCAGTCCTCCCGAGCGGGAGAAGTTCCAGGCATTGGAGGCCTTGGGGTTGGTGGATTGCTTTCGGCAATTTCCTCAGGAGGAGCGATCCTTCAGTTGGTGGCATTACCGGGTCAATGCGTTCAAGCGCAATTTGGGGTTGCGCATTGATCATTTGCTGGCCAGTCAAAGACTGGGTGCTACCCTGCGTTCCTGTACCATCGATCGGGACCCACGCGGGTGGGAACGTCCTTCCGATCATACTCCCGTGTGGGCAACATTTGAGGCAGCGCCTGTGCCCTATTCAGGAGCCGAACCCAAAAGTTTATCCAGTCCCAGAGCGTGAATTTTGCGGGTAAGGGTATTTCTTCCCCATCCGAGACGTTGGGCCGCTTCGATGCGCCTTCCCTGGGTATGGGCCAGCGCTTCGGTGATGAGGATACGCTCCAGTTGGTCCACCAGAGTCAAGGCCAGGTCCGTTTCTCCCTGGGACAGACGCTGGGCAATTTCCCGGGCGGCACTCTCCTGCCAGAGTTCCGCCGGGGGGCGGATCTGGGCAACGGGTTGGGAACGCAATTCCGGAGGAAGGTCCGCAGGCTCCACCACGATACCAGGGGCCATGACCGTCAACCAATGACAGAGGTTTTCCAGTTGGCGCACATTCCCTTTCCATTCCAAGGTGGTGATCAAGCGTTGAGTCGCCTCGGATAGGCGTTTGGGCTCCACCTCCAAGGAACGTGCGCTTTGTTGCAGAAAATGTTGGGCCAACAGGGGAATATCCTCGGGGCGTTCACGTAGGGCAGGAAGCCGAATGCGAATGACATTGAGGCGATGAAAGAGATCTTCACGAAAAGATCCTTCATCCACCTGGCGCTCGAGGTTCTGATGGGTAGCGGCAATGATGCGCGCACGGGCACGGAGGGGCGTCTGTCCGCCCACGCGGTAGTAATGCCCATCGGAGAGTACGCGCAGTAGACGGGTTTGTAACTCGAGAGGCATGTCCCCGATTTCATCAAGAAACAGAGTCCCTCCTTCTGCCTGTTCAAATCGACCAGGACGTTGTTGGGTGGCTCCGGTAAAGGCCCCTTTTTCGTGCCCAAAAAGTTCGGATTCCAGCAGGTCTCTGGGAATGGCTGCAGTATTGAGGGCAACGAAGGGCATCCCGGCACGGGGTCCATGACGATGGAGTGCCCGTGCCACCAGTTCCTTACCACTGCCGGATTCGCCGGTGATCAGAACCGAGGCATGGGAGTGTGCCAAACGCCCAATGGCTCGAAAAACCACTTGCATGGCAGGTGCCTGACCAAGAATATCCAGTGGAGGAGCGGAGTTGGCGACAGGCTCCTCGGAAAGTGAAGTTTGCTCGGACAGGGCACGTTGTACCAAGGCCAGCGCTTGTTCCACATCAAAGGGTTTGGGAAGATACTCGTAAGCCCCGCCTTGAAAGGCTGAGACGGCACTTTCCAGGTCCGAATAGGCGGTCATGATGATAATGGGGATATCAGGATGATCCTGTTTGACACGTTCCAGAAAATCCAGTCCGCTAAGACCCTGCATGCGGATATCGCTTACGATGGTCGCGGGCAATTCACCGGATTCTAGAGCATTCAGGGCTTCCGTAGCGCTGGAAAAGGAGAGGTAGGAAATCTCCTCGCGTCCCAGTACCTTTTCAAGCACCCAGCGGATGGAACGGTCATCATCTACAATCCAGACGGTATGGGTCATTATTTCCTCGATGGAGTTCAGGGCTCAGTGGATTGTTCGGTTTCCAGGAGAGGAAGAATGAGGGTGAAGCAGGTCTCACCGGGTCTGCTGTCAAATTCTACCAATCCCTGATGTTGGCTAATCAAGTTTTGTGCCAACATCAATCCCAAACCACTTCCCCCCTCGCGACCCGAAACCAGAGGCTGAAAAATGCGTTTTTGAAGGTCTTCCGGAATGCCTGGACCATTATCCCGAATACGGATCATCAACCCCAGGCGAAAACGACGTCGTGCCAAGGTGACCTGGCGCAAAGGACGACTTTGCAGGTGGATCGTGCCTGTGCCTCCCAGCGCCTGTGCTGCATTGCGCGTAATATTGAGCACGGCCTGGATGAGTTGTTCCCGATCCCCCTGCAGGTCAGGCAAACTGGGGTCATAGTCGCGCTTGAGTTCCAGACCCTGAGGAAATTCAGCCAAAAGAATGGTACGAACCCGTTCCAGCACCTCATGAATATTGAGGGCGGATACTTGACGGGAGGGACGCGAACTGAGAAGCCGATCCATCAGGTTTTGCAAGCGGTCGGTTTCGTCACGAATGACCTGCGTATATTCCTTCAATTCGGGCGAATCCAATTCTCCTTCCAGTAACTGAGCTGCACCACGGATCCCTCCCAGAGGATTGCGGATCTCATGGGCCAGATTGCGTAACAGTTCCCGGTTGGTTTTTTGATCCTCGAGAATCTTTTCTTCCCGGGCAATGCGCATACGTTGGGTGATGGGGCGCAACTCCAGGAGAATGCCCTGTACCGGTGTGCCCAGCGGGGTCCCCGTGCAACTGATGACCTGAGGTTCTCCCTGGATCGGCTGGATGACCCATTCATGCTCCAGAAAGCCCAGTTCCTGTTGGAGTGCCGTGCGCGTGAGTTCTACCAGACTTTGAGAGGAAAGGGAGATTTGGGTCAAGGGGGAATTGACGAGGTTCTTGCGTCCCATGGCCAGCAAACTTTCGGTGGCGGTATTGACGAAGCGGATGCGCAGGCCTCGATCCAATACTAGAATGGCGGTATGGAGAAGATCCAGTCCGACAAAACGAGCATCCTCTTGATTGATCAGGTGGGGAGATTCCATGAAACAGCCCGTCATCCAAAAAAGGCTGACGGGCTGTTGACTGCGGACATATCGAGTGTAATGTCTTTGACTCGGATTTACAGACTGTAGTACATCTGGAATTCCAGAGGGTGAGTGGTCATCCGGAACAGGGTGACTTCTTCCATCTTGAGAGCGATGTAGGCATCGATCATGTCACTGGAGAACACGCCTCCACGGGTCAGGAACTCGCGATCCTTGTCCAAGGCGGCCAACGCTTCTTCCAGGGATGCCGCAGGAGCAGGAATCTTGGCATCTTCCTCAGGGCTCAGATGGTACAGGTCGCGGTCGGAGGCTTCGCCAGGGTGGATTTTGTTCTGGATTCCGTCCAGACCGGCCATCATCAGTGCCGAGAAAGCCAGATAGGGGTTGGCGGTGGGGTCCGGAAAGCGTACTTCAATACGGCGGGCCTTGTCGCTTTGTACAAAGGGGACGCGAATCGCTGCTGAACGGTTACGGGCGGAATAGGCCAATTTGACGGGGGCTTCAAAACCGGGAACCAAGCGCTTGTAGGAATTGGTGCTGGGATTGGTAATGGCGTTGAGGGCTTTGGCGTGCTTGATGATCCCGCCGATGTAATAGAGCGCGAAGTCGGAGAGACCGGCGTAGCCATTGCCTGCAAACAGGTTTTTTCCATCTTTCCAGACAGACTGGTGAACATGCATTCCGGAACCATTATCACCGACAATGGGCTTGGGCATGAAAGTGGCGGTTTTGCCGTAGGAATGGGCCACATTATGAACCACATACTTGAGGATTTGAAGCCAGTCTGCGCGTTGTACCAGGGGAGCAAATTTGGTACCGATTTCGCATTGACCCGGAGCAGCCACCTCATGGTGATGTACTTCCACCGGAACCCCCATATCTTCCAGTGCCAGGCACATGGCCGAGCGGATGTCCTGGAGAGAATCCACGGGAGGAACGGGGAAATAGCCGCCTTTGACTGCAGGACGGTGACCCATATTGCCGCCTTCATAGGATTTTCCGGAAGACCAGGGGGCTTCTTCGGATTCCACCCGGACGGAACATCCGGACATGTCCACATGCCAGGTGACAGAATCAAACACAAAAAATTCAGGTTCAGGACCAAAGTAGGCGGTGTCACCGATGCCGCTGGACTTCAAATAGGCTTCTGCCCGTTTTGCCAGGGAACGGGGGTCACGATCATAACCCTTGCCATCGGAAGGTTCGATTACATCGCAGGTCAGGATCAGCGTGGACTCATCCAAAAAAGGATCGAGGTTGGCGGTGTTGGGGTCGGGCATCAAAAGCATGTCGGAGGCCTGAATTCCTTTCCAGCCGGCGATGGAGGAACCATCAAAGGCATGACCTTCGGTAAACTTTTCCGGGCCAAAACTGCTGACAGGAACGGAAACGTGCTGCTCCTTGCCGCGGGTATCCGTAAAACGAAAATCGACGAATTTGACTTCGTGGTCCTTGACCATCTGCATTACATCGGCAACTGCCATTTCTTCTCTCCTGTCAGAAAATTTGAGGATAGTACAAACCCATTGGCGTCCTGAATCCCTCTCACTCAACCCCACTGAGGATAAGCAGGTTACATGCCAAACCCTTCCAATCTATTTCAGCATTGTGCCATAAGGAAAGAGTAATAGAACATGATTTTTTGATATCCTTCGGTTCGCACCATTATGGTGCTTTTTAGATAAAACGCACCATGAAAGTGCATCTTTGCGCGCAAAAATTGTCTGCGCTTTATCTGATGAATGGGACGGGTTTTGGTTACAATACATTTCGATCCATTGATGAGGTATTTCATGTCCAGAATAGCCGAATTATTGAAAGTTGCCCAACAACGAGGGCGTGAAATCGGATTATCCTATGCAGGGGCACTGCTTCCCACCGAGGCTTTCGAACTGTTAAATCTGAATGCTCAGGCGGTACTGGTGGATGTTCGTACGCAAGCGGAGTG
Source organism: Ferrovum myxofaciens (assembly GCF_000735045.1). Lineage (GTDB taxonomy): Bacteria > Pseudomonadota > Gammaproteobacteria > Burkholderiales > Ferrovaceae > Ferrovum > Ferrovum myxofaciens. Next base: position 1,712 of record NZ_JPOQ01000039.1, on the reverse strand, counting down.
GGATTGGGTCGGATCTGTGCCCGGAGCGGTACATATGGAATGGCAGTCCTATCCCATGGGTGTGCGCAATGAATCGTTTCTGGATAGTTTGCGTGAACGGGTTCCTGAAGGGGCGTTGGTGCTTTTTTTGTGCCGTTCCGGTGCCCGGTCCCACGCAGCGGCAGAAGCGGCCACCTCTGTGGGTTGGACAGGATGTTATAACGTTCTTCAGGGTTTTGAAGGGGACCGAGACCCACAGGGGCACCGCGGCCATCTGAATGGGTGGCAGGCTGCCGGGTTGCCCTGGAAACAGAGTTGATGGATCGATACGGGGTGATTGGGCGTCCGATTCGGCATAGCCGTTCTCCCGACATTCATCAACATTTTGCCCTTCTGACAGGTCAGAACCTCAGTTACGAACGGATCGAAGGAACGGCAGACGGTTTTGAAACCGAGGTCGTCCGTTTCTTTGCGGCGGGAGGGCTGGGTTTGAATGTGACCCTACCCTTCAAGGAGCGCGCCTTCGCTCTGGCTGTGCAGAGGTCCCACCGTGCTCAGGTGGCGCGTGCGGCCAATACCCTGGGGATGACTCCAGAGGGAGTGCTTTGGGCCGACAATACGGATGGTGAGGGATTGGTTCGTGATATGACCCTGAATCTGGGCGTGAATCTCAAGGGTTCACGGGTTCTGATTCTGGGTGCTGGTGGGGCCGCACGAGGCATTGTGCAGCCCTTATTGAAGGCAGGGATCGTGCAGTTGGATATCGCTAACCGGACTGTGGTGCGGGCGCAGACTCTGGTGCGCGAATTGGAGTCACTGTCCAACGAAGTTTCCTGTCGTGCATTTTCTTGGCCGGAGATACCGGCCCATGGTTATGAAGTGGTGATCAATGCCACGTCCACGGCGGTGGCAGGCGATCTGCCTCCACTTCCGGCGGTACTCTTTGACCAGAGGACCCTGGCTTATGATTTGGGCTACGGAAAAGGTCTGACCACCCCCTTTTTGAAATTGGCCAGGGAAGCAGGAGCCGGTCAGACGGAGGACGGATTGGGGATGCTGGTGGAACAGGCCGCCGAATCCTTCTATTTGTGGCGAGGTATACGTCCCCCCGGCGCAGAGGTGTTATATGCGCTGCGCGCCGCATGTCACTGAACCGAGCAATTTGCCTCCCGGTTCACCGCCTCAAGTCATGGGCTCGGTCAATGGAGGCTCGGTCAATGGAGGCTCGGTCAATGGAGGCTCGGTCAATGGAGGCTCGGTCAATGGAGGCTCGGTCAATGGAGGAATGGTTTTGGGGGCACGAGGGCGACGGGGACTCTTGGGAGAAGAGGCGGTGACTTTTTCTAGAGAAATAATGGGCGGTTGCGAGGGAACTGCGCGTTTTCTGCGCTGAGCAGCCACAGGGGAGGCGGAAGAAGTCTTCTTGACAGAGGTTCGGCGTGTCTTGCCCTCGGCCAACGGTGGAGTGGTAACCTCTACTGGTGCAACAACTCGACGAACGCGCTTGGCGGGTAGGGCGACCTCCTTTTCGGGGAGCGCAGGTGTTTTCTTGGGGCGGCGAGGCTTTTCGGCAGAAGCCAGGGTCCCCGCTGATTTTTTCTTCCGGGTGGACGGAGACGGCTTGGAGGGAACCGTGACTTCGGCAGGTGTGGATTCCTCAACGACGGCATCCACCAGCGTGACTACAGAGAACGCTTCCCCGAGGGTTTTCGAGGCTTTGACCTTGCGCGCTT
>NZ_JPOQ01000038.1 GCF_000735045.1 Ferrovum myxofaciens | reverse complement strand
CCACTTTGCATCCAGCACCTCGCGTTTTCTGGCACCGGTCAGGATCAGCATCGGCACGATGAATTTGAGCATAGGATTCTCACTCCGGCACACCGTTTCGTATAGTTTCTGGGCTTCTTCCTCTGTTAGGAACCGCTCTTTTTTACCAGCAAGGTCCTCGAACAAGGGAACGTCCTTGGTGGGGTTTGCTGTGACGCCGGGGATTTCCCAGCGCACTGCAAGGTTCATGGCATAGCGCAGCAGGATCAGGCAACGGTTGCAGGTGCCCAGGGCGTAACCTTTTGTACGCATCCCGTGGTGGAACTGGATTACATCGTGTTTGGTGATCTCGTCCAGATACTTTTTGCCGAAAGCAGGCAGCAGATGGTTTCGCAGATAGGAATCGTCGGCTTGCCAGGAACGCTTGTAACCCTTCACGAAGGGCATATATCGATCGGCCATGAAGTTGGCGAAGGTGGGCGTCAACTTCAACTCGGTTTTTATAGCCATGGGATCCTCCCCCATCGCTACCTTGAAAAGTTTTTGGCTTGCCAGTTCTCTGGCGTCATTCAGGCTCAAAACACGGACATCGCCAAGTTTTAATTCTATTTGTTTGCCTCGAATGCTTCTATACCGTAGATAATAGGTTTTTCTGCCTGATTTCAGGACTTTTAGAAGTAACCCATTCACTTTCGTGTCAAAATAGTCTACCTTTGACACGGTTGTAGGGCATTCTGCCCTGTTTATCAGGGTATTTGTAAGTGTTTGCGTAGTCATCTGGCCTCTGTTGGGTTATACGCACTTATATTCCTATGTTCGGGGACTAATAGTCCCATATTGGAGAAATAATGTCAATAGAGATGACCGATGAAAACGTGAAGGTTGCCGTGGCGATGAGAACAGCACGGGCCGCTTTAGGGATTAATCAGCAGGAACTGGCGGACGATTTGGGGGTTGCTAAATCTACGATAGCCAGAATAGAGACGATGGAAATGCAGCCGAAGGTGGATCTGTACCTTAAGGCCCTAAAATACTTTAAGGAAGCCGGGATTGACGTGGATTCGATCTATTCGGACAACATAACGGTTAATATCAGTACCAAGGCGTTGAATACTTCTAAGCAGTATTTGATGGATGAGGACAAGCGGCGTTCGGACAAGAAAAAGGCACCCAAGACCAAGATCATGGAGTAGATTTGGTGGGTTTTGGTAGAAGGGTCTCGTTTGGAGGAGGATGGGTTAATCCATTGACAAGGTAAGCAACTTTGCGGGTGTTTACTGGATCATTGCGGAATTTCTTGATAAAAAAACTGTATTTTGGTAGAAAATCCATAAATATGGACTTATAATCGTTATTTATGGATATTAAATCAATATAGTAGTTATTAGTCCAACTTGTCATCTCACTACAGGTATTGACAGTTTTACGCCTGCTGGCAATTCCGCCATCAACGGTGTGATAAACGGTACCAGCAGCACTTTCAATTCGCTGGACAGCATCGTTGCAACCGGTACCGGTAACACGTTGAATATTGCTGATCAAACCACAGGCAGCTCTACTTTCCCGACTGTCACCGTAACCGGTGTTCAGACGGCGAATGTTACTGCAGTTGGCGCAGAGACCATTGATGCGTCAGGTTGGACCGGACTTACCGCGTTGAACATCAAGGCATCCACGGGTGCTGATGTCATTACTGCGGCTTCTACCGCAGCTACAACTGTGACAAATACGCTGGCATCTGCAAACTCGCCGGTGGGCACTTTGTCGGTGCCTACTGTTAGCGCAATTAGCGCAACAACGATTGATGGCGGAACTACTGTAAATCTTACCGCTACTGGTTCGGTTACAGTCGTTAGTACTTCAACTACGCCTGCTACTACGGGTGATGGTGGAGCTATTGGCAACATCGTTGTTGGAGGGACAACTGCTCCTACGGGTAACGTAACTATTACGGCAACAGAAACGGCATCGGATTCAAATGCGACTGCTACAGTTGGTGTATCACTAGCCTCAGCCCAATTTGGCAACATCACAGCTACAAGTGGTGCAGGCGTAACCATCACCAGCACAGAAAATGTCGGAAATTTTGCTGATATGGACATGGCAACGGCCGGGACAATCACTGCAACAGCCGGAACGGGTCCGTTGAACATCACCTCCAATGTGAATGTGACCGACACTGCTGCTGCTGCCGCCGCAACAATATTCACTGCTGGAGCGATTTCGGCAACCGGTGGAACCACCATCACCGTCAATGAAACCGCCACTGCCTCTGCTGCTGCTTTGGCTGCAAATCCTGGTGTAGCTGGTGTCGCAGGTACCAGCACTCTTACCGTTACACAGGGTGCAGTTACTGCACTGGATGGTGGTACAGCAACAAGCGTAACCATTAATCAGGCAGCACATGTAACAGCAGTGGGCGCAACTGGTGCTGTTACAGCAAGTTCTGGAACAACAACTGCAGGTGGCCCTGGTTACTCTGCATCTACTTCGGGGGCTGTTACTGCCGCAGCTGCTGTTCCTGGTACTTTGGGAGTGGCTGCTGGGCAGGTAATTGTTTCTGGAACCACTGGATCAGCCTCTACAAGCGCTTCTTCCACAATTACTACGGTTACGTTGGCCAACTATGCTAGCGGTTCTTACGTCAACAGTAAAGCGCTTACCACCCTGACCTTGTCGGGTACGGGTGCAGGCCTTGCAGTCGACAACGTGGCGGCAACGGCACTTGCAATGAACCTGAATGGCCTTACAGATGCAACAGGTCTTACCACCTCTGGTGTCAAGACACTGAATGTAACCACTGGCGGATCTGGCGCTACCACCCTTGGGGCAACAACATCAGCAGGTATTGCTGACACAAGCCTGACGACCCTGAATATTTCTGGTACGCAAACCTTGTCTCTCTTTGATATGTCGGCTGATAGTGGGCTGACAGCAATTGCAGTCTCTGGATCTGCAGGTTTTAATGACAACGGAACATTCGCCGGCACCGCTTCTGGTACTACGTTGGCCACGACTTCCAGCGGCACCATCACTGCGACTCTCCACAGCGCAGGTACAGACACCTTCACGGGGTCAACTGGTCAGGATGTGATTACGATTTCTGCAGATCAGACCAAGGCTGTAACGGGTGGTTCAGCAACAAACAACGAGTTGATTTTGAGCGGGACTGGGACGTTCAGCAGCGGAACAGGCCACACTTGGGGTGAAGTCTCAGGGTTTAGCATTCTGGGGATTAATGTAGCTGCTGGTAGCACGGTCACCTACAATGCAGCAGCCATGGGATCTAACACATTCAATTCGTTGGATGTGATAAGCGGCAGTACAACCGCAACTGTTACCAACTTGGTCAAGGGTTCTTCCCTGTCGATTGATGCAGGTACTGCCTTAACTGGCGATACAGTGGTATTCCAGACGGCTGATACAACCGGTGCAACAGATTCTTCAACTGTGAATCTGGGTACGACTGCTAATGGTGCGATTACTGTAACAAGCCTGTCCATGGGTGATGCAAACGGTGTGGGTATCGCAACCCTGAACATTGTCAGCAACGACACGGCTGCTAATGCGGGTGGTGTAAATACAATTACGACTCTTGTGGACAGTGGTCTGTCAACCCTGAACGTGAGTGGGGTAGATGGATTAACCATTACAACCTTAAACGAAGGTCATACACTTGGTAGCACAGCGACAGCAGCTACTGGCCTGACAATCAACAATACTTCAGGTGCTGCAGTTACTATTGGAGCCCTGACTGATTCAGCGATGGGTTCATTGACATTCACTGGTAGTGGTAATGATGTGATTGGACAGGTGCTGAGTTTGACTGGACATTCACTATCTGTTGTTAACTCCGGCACAGGTAATGCCTATATCACTTCGTTGGGTGCCGATTCGAGCCTAACCTCGTTGACCCTGAGCGGTAATGTTGCGTTGAACAATGATGCTAGTAGTAAATATCATTAAAAGGTTTACGTAATACAATTCCCTCCCGTACAATGATCGAGAGAAATTTTGGTCAAAACCATAAAGGACGGGGGGAGATAATGGGACGAAAGACGGATCGAGCAC
>NZ_JPOQ01000037.1 GCF_000735045.1 Ferrovum myxofaciens | reverse complement strand
CGACGCCTCGCCCGCCCAGGAAACCCACCCATGAACCGCCTTCTGTTGACCCCGTTTGGTTTGAAATGGAATCCCTTCAATACCGAATTACCCACCGAAGCCCTCTATCTATCCCCCAAGATCAATGACTTCTTCTGGCGCATCGAACAGGTCCATGTGCGGGAAGGCGGCTTCGCTCTGATCCAGGGAGACCCGGGTACCGGCAAGAGTGTGGCATTACGGGCCTTGGCCGAACGCCTGGAACGTCAAACCG
>NZ_JPOQ01000036.1 GCF_000735045.1 Ferrovum myxofaciens | reverse complement strand
GGTTGGCGCCCCAGAACACGGAAATGGCAGGTGTTCCGGGGTTGGCGTTCCCCATGCGACAGGGGAATCCTACCACCGGAACGACCTGTTTTATCGCCCTTGGAATCCTTCTTTATTTGGGTTGAATTCGCTCAGGTTTTTGACCCATGAATGGCCCGCCGAATCTCGGGATTGCTTTTATTTCGGAGCAGAATATTCAACCAGCCAAAAAAGTTATTTGCATTTTGAGGTTGGATTCAAGAATTCTAGGAAATAAAGAATTCTGGCTGTCTTGGGCAAAATAGGGTTGCATTCACCGTTGAATATATTTGCCGTTTTGTGCAAGCCAAGATTGGAAGGCGAGATCGTGGGCTCAGTGCTTGACCGCTACCGCCTCATTGCTGCCGGATGAACTGTCATGGGTTCAAAGGCAGGTATCTGAGTTGAGCGGACGCTTGGCGCGTCAACCTACCCCTAGGTGTCAGGATACATGTCGCCTGAAAGTGTGATTTTTCGACAAAGACCAAGGGGCGGGAAATGGACGTGAAATGGAAAAGACGCCTCGACGCTGGACCGGCCAGACACGAAACTGGGCACCGATAGGGGAAGTGCAATTGAACCCTGATCGCAAAAACCAAAAGGCTGCCTGATCATGGTGACCGGTTTGACGACTTGTCCACGGCCCGTGGGCGTCGCACGCGACGAACGCGAACGGCGGTGGGCAAGTCAGGTCATTTCATCCACATTATTTGCAGGGGGATGCTCTCTGGAAGTAGAATAAAAACTCAGAAAGTGAAGCGACAAGTATCCTGAAGTGCGCCGAGTTGAATACCCCACATTGGTTATTTGCAGGATCACCTCGGGCCGGGGTTCGTGCAGCGGCGATTCAGAGCTTGCTGGGGACGGCCAAAATGAATGGTCTGGAACCCTATCAGTGGCTCAAGGATACTCTGGAAAAATTGCCGACTTGGCCAAACGCCAACCCGGATGAACTGCTACCCTTGGCCCTGCCGCCAACAGGGGAGGCTCTGTCAGAGAAAACATCCGCCGGAACGGAGCAAAGCGTCACCCCGCAAAATCCCGTTTCAACCTGATTCGGGTAAAAATGCCGCTCGGCTACCGTACGCTTACCGTCGTCGGCAGGCGAGGCATCAATGTCAGAAACCAGCGATGAGAGGCCGGCGAATCCCTTACTTACCTCCCCATTTTTCTTATCATCGGACACGTCTGCACCTTTACCCTTTTAAGAACATCAGCACGATGAGTCCGATTGAGATCGCAATGTGCCACTTATCGAACGGGCGCAATACGCCTTTGCCGAGAAATCGGTAACCGCCACCGGTGGGGATGACACGATATCGAGCGAGCGGCAGCACAGGGACAAAGAAGAACACCAGGTAGTACGTCGCCATATACGACCCGTCAGAAGGATTCTTATCGGTATTTCCATACAGCGTTACACCGAAGCCGTTAATCGTGTAAAGCGATGGCGCAGATTTGATTGGCTCCAGATCACCCAGGCTCTTGTAGTTGCCCTCGACAATCGTGAGATTCTCGCGAAGCTTCTGTTTCAACTTGGCGTCATTTGCCAACCCAAGGGCTGCCTGCAGTAATTGCATGCAGGGTTCCCATTTGGATGTCTGGTTTCCATACGCAACTGCGCAATGCATAAGCGTCGCTGCCAGCATGTCACGGGCTTCGAGATAGGTCGGTGACGTAGCCTTTATCGGTGACGCCTTTAGAAGGGCCTTGCCTTCGTCTAGGAGTCGTTGCCCTTCGTGCTGCGCTAGCGACGGGTTCCGGTCAGCGCTTTTGGAAATCTCGTCGCAAAGTGATCGAACCGGGTCGATCGCGGACGCCTCTTCGCGCCGCTGCGAGATGTCCCCGAGAGCTTTCGCGTCCTCCTCAACGCGATCAAGAATGTCAGGAACCTCGGAGAACAATTCCTTCAAGAGTTGCGTCAAGCGCGAAGACTGTCGAAGGTGGTCATGCTCATTGAAGATGTCCACCGCCAAGCTACGAACCTTGTATGCAAGGGTCTTGCTGCTATCGTGATCCAGGCCTCTGGCTTTGAAACTCAACTGAAGTGGTCGGGCAACCTTTCCCCAGTTGCGCAAGACGCCTTCAAGCCGATCGACAACTGGCTTTACTGCAGTCTCGCCCACCTTGGCGCTTTCGCGGGCTGCAGCGATCAGCTTCTCAGCGTTTTCTGCCTCCCGTTGGAGGAATTGCTGAGTCTCAACCGCGTAGCTGTCGGCAAGCTCATCGACCAGTTCAGGTGCATGCACAGTGCCGTTCGACGTGGTGCTATCCACCAGTCGCGTCATTGCGCCGATCAACTCACTTGGCGGGAGTCTGTTGAGCGCATCCTTGATGACATTACGGTAAATGCGCTTTCGCTGATTAAGCTCCTCTGTAACCTGATCAATACCTCTTACTTCTGGAAATCCTGAAACAGATCGGTCCTCGTTGACCGACCGGAGTATCTCGTCAGGGTCGAGGGCGTCAACAAGATGTGCAAGCTGCTCGCCAAACGCGGCGATATTTGTGGCCGTGTCAGATGAGTCGACAGTTTCGAAGGCTGCCGCCAACAGGTTGCAATGAGCTAGGGTGGGCAACCCCTTCTCATTGCGGATGGACATAGGATTTACCGATAGCAGTTGGATGAGCGCATTTGCTTTTCTTGGCGAAACCCCAGGTAGCCAAGCCATCTCTACGGTGAGACGCGTGCGCGGGTTGGTCAAGTCGGACCTGGCCTGCTGACAAGCGTTAGCATCCAGAGTCAAAGACAACTCATCTGAGCGCCCAACAATTGACTTTCTATTGTCTCGGGTTGTCACACCCAGCAGACAAAATGGACTCCGATGTAATGACGTTGTGTTAGGCACGAAAGGTATTCTCAAAAGTTGGCGAAGCACTTGGTGCGACCACATTGCGCGCAATGCATCCTTGGCCGCAGTCTTCCCAGGCTGCGGTGCGCCGCGCATTAGTGCTTGACATCTTCATGGGGAATTCCGATATATCTGGTATCCATTTCCTACCCATGAATACTCTTGAGATGTCATATCCCAACCACCGGCAGGTCGATAAACCTTGCTCTCCACAATCAGAGTCCGATGGCCGTTTACCTGCTTATTACCGATAGTCACCCAGCCAAATGCGCTTGCTACCTGATGCCATCCTGCAGAGTTTGATTCTTGAAATAGAAATGTGGAGCAGCCACCGGATCCGCAATAGTCTCTATGGGTTACCAAGTACTCTCTCTTTCCATCCAGATCGACGTCCACCGGTTTCAGGCTGAACAGGCCAACTTCACACTGCGAATCACCCGTGCAATTGGATGCATTGGATGAAAGTATCTCGATCAGACTAGTTTTGTCATTGGCAGCCAATGACTCACTATCTAAGTATTTTGTAGTTTCATGATTGGACTCGGACTTGGCGATCGATGGTGTGCCAGAATTGCTAGTCGCGGGAAAGCGAGAAGCTCCTTCAGCTTGCAACTCAGAAGAAAATGGTGAAATGTCACTCTTCGCCGACTCAAGTGATCCTTTCCGATACTTGAACTCACCGCACCTGCTGTTGTAGTCGGCCACCATTGCATTAAATCGGTCTACTTCAGAATCCAAGTAGCCGTTTACAACTCCCTTAGCAGCCTTCAATCGGATGTCTTCAGCAAGGCAATACCTAAGTTGCGCTACACCGAGTACACGATCTCTTCCAACAGGTGGTTGATCTTCCGTCGGTCTACTGGGGGGCTGCCAAGCCTGAGGAGTAGTAACGGACTGAGACTCTGGTGGCGAGGAGTAAGTCGGGTTTGAGTCAGATCGTTTCTTGTCAGAAAGCGAGGCGAGCCAGATCAACCCAACCACTACCGCGATGCCGGCAATCCACTTTCCTGTGGATCCACCTCCGCTTGGCTGCGGCGGGGGTTGATAGGCAGGGCTCGGCTCCGACGAAGGTGACGAAGTTTGAGACGCGGTCGCACGAGTGGCCTCACGACCAGCCGCGTGCGGGGGCGCTTCTGCATTTCTGCCGGCTTCCGATACGGTAGCGTCGACATCAGAGACCAACGACGACAGGCCAGCGAACCCTTTGGTGCCGTCCTTGCGATCTTGGTCGTCTGTACCTTCTCCCACATCCCGCTCCTCAAACGAAGCCTATGCGGCGCTGACTTCCGCCCTCACGCTCCCGTGCTGGCGTTGCGGCCATCGCGGCAAGCAGGCTCTCTTGATTCAGCTGGTCCCTTCCAGCACGCGCGGCCAGCCGCGCGCCTTCGCGCACGATGAAGGTCACATCGGACAGGGGCCGGCCCGCCATTTCCCGAGCAAAGGGTCGTGGGTCTACCGAATCATCTTTCGGCAACGTGGACAGGAGCTTCTCAAGCAGGGACAGCACCTCAACTTCACTTGCAAAATCGACCTTGATAACGTGATCGAAGCGCCCCCGACGAAGAATTGCAGGATCAATCATCTTGATCCGATTCGTCATCGCAACGATTAAGACATCGCTCTTGGCGGCCTCAGGTATCCGCCTCAGAAACTCGGCGACCTCTTCAACACGGTGGTGACCGCTGCCCATTTCGCGATCAGCGAGGAAGGCCTCCATCTCATCGATAATAAGGACGGACGGTGCGTTCTGTATCGCCTTGTCAAAGACTTCTGCCACCTTCTTGCTGGTCTCGTGGATGTAGGGGCTGGCGACACTAGATGCATCAATCTGAAAACTTGGCCAACCTAGGAAGTCGACTAGACGGTCAACAGCGAAGGTCTTCCCACAGCCCGGAGGACCGTGCAACACAACAGCCGATGGGAAATCGATCTCAAGCGCCTTGTACCGGTCACGGTTCTGAACAATGTCAACTATGTGTTCGTTGAAGAACTCTGCCAACTCAGGCCGCCCCGCAAGCTCGAACACCGCAGGCTTTTCGGTATCTTTGGCGGGAGTCGCCGAAGGCTCTCTGGACCGCTCCGCTGGAATTGGCTTGTTCTCATCAGGCACAGTGCGGCGCTTTGTCGCAGGAACGATTTCAGCAACTTCAAATCCAGCAGCTTGGACGACGTCCTTCAAATGACCGGCGCCTAGCCAACTCATTGTCTGACGTAGGCGCCTGAAAGCCTTCGCTGATACCGGTGCTCCTCCGGTCAGCCAGTAGCCCAACACAACGTCATCATCGGTTCGTGATGAGATGCTGTATGTGGGGAGAAGACGGCTAATCTTCTCGACGTAAAGTGCATCCTGAAGGGGCGACTCTGCATCGACAGTTCGAGTTGCCTTGAAGGCCATGGCGAATGACAGCGCCTCAGCCTTGGTGTCCGGTGACTTTCCTTCAGTCACAGGGCACAAGACTTGGGTGGCCCCACAGGAAATAGATCGCAAGCGGCGATCGCCATAGTCGAAGGCTTCAAACTGCCCGTCCTCGGCGATCCCGGAGTCAACCCAACGCTTGGCCAGGTCATCAAGTGCGACTAGGGCTCGGCCGGCACCTTGCGTCTCCAAGATTTGCCAATTCGACCCCTCAAACAGCGCCACTCGGGTTTTGGCACCGTCAGGCAGCTTGAAGCCAATTGGAAGCCACGAGTCAATCGCCATGACTTAGCTCCGCACGATGTTGGCGCCAGCCATCATCTCATCGTCACCACCGGATCCGATGCGTATGGAATCCATCTGTGCCACGACAGCACGCAGTTTGTCGATGTCGTTGGCCTTGAGAGCCTCGGCCCCAACGTTGGAAAGCTGGGCGTGCTCTCTTGCGTCGGGGAAGAGGTAGGAGTCCTTCGAGAGCCACTTGAAGCGGTCAATGACAAACCAGTCTTGACGCCAAAGAATCATGAAGTTCTTGCCGCGCAAGTCGTCCAGATGGGCCTCGAAGTCGCCACTGTTGTTGTCGATGGCGCGCTGCGCAGTCTTAGCCAAGTTGTCAAACGCGTTGGCCTCGGTTGGCCGGGCGTGCTCGCGAACCAAGCGGTCAAAGAAATCAACTGCTTTATCCAGCTCCATCTGCCGGATTTCCTTGAGGTGATCCTTCCGAGCAAGTGCGAGCAGCCGCTTGGCTTCTTGCACGTTGTCCATAGCCTGTTTAGCAGTTTCAGGATCTGACTCGCCGGACTTGATGGATTCAGCCTGCTCAAGCTTTTCTCGGGCTTGCTGCAGCCGTGGATCATCGATCTTGGACTCCATTTCATCGAGCCGCTGAAGTGCGTGTTCTGACTGTTCTTCCACCAGCTTCGATGCTTGCGTGTAATCGATCTGGCCGTCCTGACGCGAGTAGAAGTTGCGCCCACTGTGAAAGGAGCCACCAATCGAGGGAACCGAGACCTCCATCATGATGTTTCCCGAGTCCAAGACCTCGTACTCGCAGATCATCTCGGCGCCGGCAGCAATCACGCCGTCATCAAAATCGGAGCCCTTGATCTCGAACATGCCAATGAACCTGTTGTCATTGATCGGGTCCGAAATCTCACCCTCCCAGAGCTTGAACTTGATGGAGCCGGCGCTGCCTGCTCGCAAGGACTCCTCGGTCTTGAAGGTCTTCTTGCCCTTCTTGGGCAGTTGATCACCCTCGCGCACCAGATGGTCCAGCACCAGGCGTCCACCAAGTTTGTCCCGAGCCTCGACGCCTACGGAGTGGGAGGCAGGGATTGCGTCAATGCTGGCAGCCGTCCTAGCGATGACGATCTTGTCTTCCTTCAGGGAGACTGGCCCGCCCTTGGAGTCGAAGACAAAGATCTTGAAGGTGTTCTCACCGGGCTTCGCTAGGATCAACTCGACTGCCGCCCCATCCTTCAGGGCCAGGCGCCCGGATGACCAGCCGGTGTCTAAGCTATCGATCTGGAATTCGGTGCCGGCCGCAGCTGTCCCGCCCACCTTGGCCACGATCTTGGCCTTGGAGTCGGGTGTACGAGCGATGAAGTTGAATGAAAGATCAAGTGAGCCGCCGGTGCTCAAGGCTCCGCGCGTGCTCTTGCGCCCTCGGCTTTGAGACTTCCAGTCAATCGACTCCGCAAAAACAGCGGCACCTTCAGCAACCGCTGTCATTGGGTTTACATCGGTTGACGGTGCAATACCGATCTCGAATGCAACTTTGTCTCTGAGCGGCTTGTACTGCGTCGGTCCGCCAACGAAGACGACACGCTCAACGTCGTGGGCGCTGAGTCCTGCTTTTTCCAGAGTTTCGCGAGCAGATTGAATGGCTTCATCTATCTTTGGCGCGATGAGTTCGTCGAGTTGCTTGCGGCTGAACGGGATGTCGACGTAGATCTCTGCACCAGACTGGTCGGTGACACCAAGATCAGATTCGGTCAGGCTGATGACCGACTCTTCCTTCGCAGAGAGTTCAATCTTGGCCTTTTCCGCCGCCCACAAACACATCCGCAGCAGGGACTTGTACTTGATATTGGCGGTGAAGTCGTCGGGCAGATCGAACTGCGATAGGAGCCAGGGCTTGACGACGTTGTCGAGGATGGAGCGGTCAAAGTCCGTCCCGCCGCACATGGCGACCCCGCCGTGTGCAAGGAGGCTGACCCGGCCGCTGATGCTTTCGGCGATCGCAATGTCTAGAGTTCCTCCGCCAAGGTCAAAGACGAGGAACACGCCATCGCCCTTTCGCTGCTTCATCACGCACATGACGGCAGCAACAGGTTCCTGCATGAGCGCAACGCTGCCAAGGCCAGCCATCTCGGCTGCGGCCAGCGTGGCGTCCTTCTGCATCTGATTGAACGCCGCTGGGACAGTGATCACGGTCCCTGTCGTTCCGCTGTTGCGAATCTCTTCGGGGAGATAGCCGAAACACAGCTTCAGAATCTCCGAGGAGCATTCTTCAGGTGTCATAGTGATGTTCACCGCGCCGAGCTTCACAGGCGTGCTCGTACCCATCATCCGCTTGAACTTCGTTGCAGCGTTGTCAGGGTTCTTTGCGGCGCTGTCATAGGCCCGCTTCCCGAGGTACTTGTTGCCGCGCCGGTCGATAAAGATGGCGGAAGGGGTTACATCGTTTTGGTCGGGACTCTTGTAGAGCCGGACCGTTTCTCCATCGTAGGAGCAGATAGCACTGTTGGTGGTGCCAAGGTCAATACCGATGTAGTTCATGCTGCCACCTTCCTAAGCATCACCGTGCCCTGCTTGCGCAGACCCTCCGCTCCCATGATGATCGGCTCGACCATCTGGTCGACCAACAGAACGTCGTCTGGCCCGAAGTCACCGATGTTGATCGCCGATGCAGCCATTCCAGAGTCGAACGGCTGTCCCTCGACGTTGACGATCTTCATGCCGCTGGCCTCAAGGCTGTCCTCGAGCTTCTTCTGAAAGTAGCGAAGCTGATTGACGTATCGGGCGCCTTCGCCAGCGTCGAGTTTGCTGACCAGCCGACCAAACAGGCGCGCGAAGCGCCAGCTCTCGACGGCCATGTCGATCAGTGAGCGCTCAAGTTGTTCGCGCTCGGTGCTTTGCCCTGTCGTCATTTGCGCTCCCCTAAATCTGCCGCTCCTTCAGCAGCCGCTACGTTTTCAGACTGATCACTGATCCACTGATCGATGTCCGCCTTCTTGAATCGCCAAGACCCGCCCACCTTGAATGCCGGCATCTTCTTGCCGGCAACCAGGCGATAGATCGTTCTCTCCGTGACCTTGAGGTATGTGGATACCTCTTTGAGGGTCAGGATCGCCGTTCCTAGATGTTCGTCTGACATGGTCGCGGGAAAATTGGCAAGATTTGTGCATCATATTGCAATCCTTTCAGGCCACCAACCGTCGTGAGTCAAAAAGAGGACCTACGAGCCAGACGAGCGCGCGCCAGAACCACTTCGCGTGAGCCAAAGCATCCGAACCGACCGACCTCACCCTCATTGACTAGTCAATGAGTATCATAATACGACATACATCAGAACTGTAATGCGTCGATGGACACATTGTAGCCTGAACTTTGCATATGGCGACGATATTTGGTTGGAGATGGTCTAGCGCATAGGGAGAAATTCGTCCCAAATGCGAAAAAACAGCGATTGATCACCGACCGGGCACCAGCATAACGACGAATAGCCGGAATCGGGGCTTGGATTGGTGAAAGATCTGAAAATTCTCTCTGTTTCATGAGGAAGAAACGTAAGCGAGCCACGAACTCCAGCCTGTTCAGGCCACCATTTCGCTGGTTAAATCCATGGCATGCAAATTCCACGGCAGCAGTGCTTCAAATTCTTCCAGCGTCTTGGCGGCTGGCAGGTTACGCATGACGTGGCGCAGCCAGGCCCCCGGTGTCAGGGAAGATGTCGCGTCACCCGAGTTGATTTAATTTTGGACTGGGGGCGGAAAGTGAACGGAGATGAGCGGATATTCTGAGGAGCGCAAGACGGCGGTGTTGAGGAAATTA
>NZ_JPOQ01000035.1 GCF_000735045.1 Ferrovum myxofaciens | reverse complement strand
GGGCAGCAGGAGCTTCCGAATGAGGAAGGGGGGGAGGGCTGGGGGAAGTGTTGGGCATATGCAGGACCTGTGGCACGACGGGGGTAGGTTTGGCTGCAGGGGCAGGGGGAGGGCCGGCATGGGCTTCATGGGCAGCGGGCAGTTCAATGATCTGTGCATCCACGGGAAGAGGGGGAGGAATTTTTTTGGCAGGGGGAGCCAGCCATTGGGTGAGCAGTTGCAAACCAAGAAGGCAGAGGACAAGAGCAAGGGGAAGTGTGACTGGCAACCGTGGCCAGAAGGTATCGTTCAGGGTTAGCAGGGTCGTGGGCTCAGTCCGCATGTTTCACAGCAATCAGAAAATGCTGTACGCCAACCCCACGGGCGCGCAACATGGCCTGGACAGTAATGCCATTAGGCGCTTGGCTGTCGGCAGCCACGATGAGATCGGTTTGGTCTGATTTCCCCATTTTTTGTTTCAGCACACTACCCAAAGTCTCCAAGGTAACGGGGGTTTTATCGATCAGAACTTGGCTTTGGGCCGTAATGGTCAAGGTAATGGGGTGCTTGGCCTGGAGGGGGGCCGCATGCCCCTGGGGCAAATTGACCGGCAGTGAGTGGAGATTTTGCATGGACAGCGAAGCCAGCATGAAAGTGGCCAACAGGAAAAACATCACATCGATCATAGGGATGATTTCGATGCGACCCCGGCGATAGGTGCGACGAGGACGGAGTTTCATGGGGATTCCTGTTCGGGAACGGAGAATTCGTAGCCCAGGCGGAGATTGTCCAGAAGATGAGTCCCTAGTCGCTCCATTTCCTCCAGGGCATGGGTTTGCTGGCGGGAAAAAAAATTGAATCCGAACAGGGCGATCAGGGCAATGAATATCCCCACAGCCGTGGCAATCAGGGCTTGTGCCACCCCCCCCGTCACGCCGCTGGGATCAACCAACCCATTGCCTCCAATCAGATTAAAGGCATGCATCATGCCCGTGATAGTGCCCAGCAATCCCAGCAAGGGCGCAGCCGTGACAATGGTTTCCAGGACCCAAAGCCCTCTTCCCATGTCTTTTTCCAGAATTTGTGCTTGGTCCTGAGCGCGCGATTCGATCCACCAGAGAGGGCGTGTACGATGGTCTAGGATGTTACGGCAAAATCGGCCATAGTAATTTCTTTCTCCCGTGCGACGAATTTCCTCATCCAGACTTTCCCAGGTGAACCCGTAGGTGCTGACCAGTTGATCCAGCGAGCGGGGCAAACGGATGAACCCCCAAAATATCCATGTACGGTCGAGGAGAATGACCAGTGCCATTAACGCCAGGAATAACAGGGGATACAGTGTCGGCCCCCCCAGTTGAAGAGCGTGCCAACTTTCGATCAATTCTTGCATGAAATCCATAGCCTCACAAGTCGTTACAAAGGTTTGGTGATGCCCAGAAAAAAACCTCGGGGCATGCCGTATTGAGGGGCACCTACACCAATCCCGGAACCATCCCGAATCAGATAGGTTTGATTGAACAGATTGAGCAGGACCAGACGATATTCCATGGGACCTGTGGAATCAAGAGCGATGGTACGACGTAATCCCAAGTTAACCACCGTATAGGCAGGCAGACTGGTGGTATTGGCAAAACCATTACGCAGTCCGCTTTGGTAGATGAGATCGGTGGACAGGTGGGTGCCGTTCCAATTATAAGCCAAGCCACTGGATGCGGTAAGTGCCTGTTGGTGGTCCACATAAACCCAATTGTTGGCAGCATAACTCAATACGGCAGGAGAAAACAGGTACTGACTAGAACTGATGCCCCGTGCTTGGCTGATGGTGCGTGCCAGATTGGCATAGGAAGAAAAGTTCTCATTCTTGTAGTTGGCAGTGAATTCGATTCCATAGATGAGGCCCTCGTTATAATTGAAAGGGGTCATGATCAGTGCAGGGCCAAACTGGCCCTCGTCGAGCAGGTTGGTGCTCCGACTGTAATAAGTATCCACGCCCACATTGGTTTGGGTATTGAGTTGATGCAAAAGACCGACATCGTAGTAATCGGTGCGTTGTGATTTGACCGGACTGTTTTGACCATTGGCAGCCAGGGTGGTATTTTGGAACAGTGCCAGCGTACTGGTACTGACCAGTTCGTTGGGCGGCGGGGTGAAATATCGTGAATACCCCATGTGCCAAGTGGTTTGTGGGGTCAGGGTATAGACCATGCCGATACGGGGACTCCATTGGTTTTCACTGACAAAGGCATTGACCTGATCGAAACGTAACCCATAGTTGACCGTCATGCGATCGCTTGCTTTCCATTCATCTTGAGTATACAAGGCCCATAGGGTGTTGCCATTGTAAGTATGGTTGTCCGTTATGGGATAAGCAGGTCCCGACACCATACCGCTGCCATTGACTGGAAACAGAGTGGAGGTATTGTTGCTGACGATGTTTTCTGTCTGGCCATAGAAACCGAAGCGCACGGTATGAGTGGGGGTGAGACGCCAGGTGGCATCGCTTTGCAACCCGTTGCTGAGACTGCTGCGCAGAATGTCCGGGGCGACTCCGTTGAAGGCGAGGTTTCCGGGAATGTCGGAGAGATACTGGAGACTTGTGGTGCGACTGAAGACCGAACTTTGGTAATCCAGTTGATCGCTGAGTGAACCTTGCAGGGCCAGGATGGAAAACTGATTGGATTCATTCTGTTGATCGGCGACCGTGGCGGAGTTGTACCCCTTCAGACCCATTTGAGGCAAAATTCCGATTTATAACCAAAACCACGAAACTGCTGGGTATTATCATGGATCGGCGAACCGGGATTGGGACGTTGGATGCCCAGGCTATTGCTCAGGTATGAGCCGGTGAAAAAATAGGACAGATTGCCGATGGAATTACCGTATTCCACGCTGGGGTTGAGCGTGTTGAAACTTCCACCGTAAAGGTCGAATTGTCCTGATCCATCGTACTGCTGTTTTGTGGTGATGGAGACGACGCCCGCCGTGTGATCTCCATAGAGAGCAGGTAGAGCGCCCGTCATGAGGTCGATCTGTTGGGCGAAACGGGTATCAAAAAACTGCCCGAAACCATTCATCCCCTCGGGTAACAGGACACCGTCGATGCGGTATTGGATGTTGGCATGATCACCCCGGATATGCAACTGACCAAAGGAATCGTTGACGACGCCCGGGGCTTGTAAGAGAACCTGATTGAGGGGGGTGTTCTCTCCCTGCGGCAAGTCCTGAATGGCTTGGGCATCGAAACGCGTAATACTGCTTGCATCCTGGGTGGAGACCTGAGTACGAGAACTTCTCTTTTGTGCGCTGCTGATCTGAATGGCCAGAGCCTGGGTACTGCCGAGAGTCAGTCGGGTCGCCTGATCTGTATTACCCATCGTGACGATGCCGATGGCATCCTGATAGGGATCTTGGTGGGCTTGCAAACTGTAGGTCCCCGGAGGAAGCGAAAGGTGGAACTGGCCTTGAGCATCACTATGCAGGGTGGCCTGTGTGTTGCCCGAATCATCCTGAACCTGGATTTGAACCTGGGCAATCGGGTTTCCTAAACTATCTTCAACTTGCCCTTGCAAGATATTGCCCGAGTTGGCCAGGGCAACCTGGCAGGTAAACGCTCCAAAAAGTCCCTGACTCAAAAAAAGGATACGAATAAGGCGTTGCAAGATCCTCACCACCGTGGTTGGGGAAATGAGGGGTGAGAATCCAGAAAAAACCGGCCTTGCAGCGCACGAAGCCAGTGCAGAATAACCCGAAAAAATTGTGTGCTTGACCCAGGATGGGGACGAGATTGGATCATGGGGAGGAATGATATCTTGGCAAAGGCTGGAGCGGTGGTGCATGATACTCCATTCCTTCTTTTCTTCCAACCAGATGAAAGTCATGGATTGCGTTGCGACCGTCAATACCTGAATCTGACGTTCGGGAAAGTATTGCCGGTAACCGAGAAACAATGTCTCCTGACGATCACTTTTTTCGTTCATCCCCCGTTCGGAACTTTATCCGAGCGAGGGATGGCCGGGTTTACTCAGGGATGTCAGGAGGCGTCACCGATTTTTGCGTTTCCACCTGCATCAAAGGCTCACTTTGAGCAGGAATGAAGCGCGTGCGTGCCGTGCGTCGCCGCCGTACCGGGGCAGGAAGTTCCTCTGGTTCCAGGGTAGTGGCACGAGTCTGCACCAACACCAGACCGGATTCGGGAGGGACGGCCAGCGTTTCCTGCTGAAGTGACGTTGCAGGAGCCGAAATTACCGTAGCCACAGGTTTATGGAGGGCCGTTTCCGCAGGTAATGGGGGTTGCTGGATGGTAGATTCTGCGAAAGAAACTGCTTCAGGTTCAGGAGCCTGTTCAGCCCCTGTTTCCGGCGAGGATACAGGGAGAGAGAGGGTTAAGTGCTCTGCACTGGGCGAGGAATCACCTTTTTCTGCTTCAGGCAATAGAATTTCCAACTCGGCCTCGGGCACGGGCATCACTGCAGGGGCAGCGTCAACCTGAAGGGCCGCTTCTGTGTCAGACCGGACGGAAACAGGCTCTTGAAGCACTTCCACCTCATCTTCATCCCCATCACCTTTCTTCAGTACATCTGCCTCAGAGAGAGGAAAAGCGGGCGCAATGGCTCCATTGAAACGACGAGATTTTTCACGTCGTCCTCCCCGTCGTCCCCGACGCCGACCTTCCTTTTCCGCCGGCACGGTGCTGACGCCATCTCCTTCCAGGACTTCCTCAACGGATGATTCTGCCACTACGATAAGGGGTGGGGCAGAGTCATCCGTGGGACGGATTCTTCTTTGTGTCCGGGGGGGCTTGGGGGCAGACTTTGCTTCCGCCGGGGTATCTGGAGCGGTCACTTCATTCTGGGTGGCGGCCTCAAGGACTGGAGAGCGGTTTTGCGGACTCCGTTCCCGTCGTTCTCTTCGTTGACGGGGGGGGCGACGATCCTCTCGTTCGGGGCGAGCGGGAACAGGGGACACCGTCTTGACTTCGGCAGGAAGAAGATGCGAGGCAGGTTCGGGACGGGTCCCGATCGATGCGGAGTTGCCTTTCAGCCAACCTATGATGGTCCCGAACAAACCTTTACGCTCCTGTTCACGATAGGTATGGGCGGGTAGAGCGGCAGGTGCAGGGGCGCGGACCACGGGCATGGGCGCGGGTTGCTGAGGGGTGATGCCGCGGACTGCGGCAACGGGCCGGTCGGGCTTGGAAGGGGTGAGCGCATGGACCCGGGGTTCCTGATTATCCGCGGGAACTTCCACCAACTGGTAACTGGCTTCCGTGAAATCCATTTGATTGGCTTCATCATGGCGAATGCGTACCACAGAATAGTGGGGCGTTTCCATGTGAATATTGGGGATCAGCATGACATGGACCTTGAGACGGGCCTCGATACCATAGATGTCTGGACGCTTTTCATTGAGCAGGAAAGTGGCGACATCCACCGGTACTTGAGCACGCACGATGGCCGTATTATCCTTCATGGCTTCTTCTTGCAGGATACGCAGAATATGCAGGGCAGAGGATTCCGTATCGCGGATCACCCCGGTTCCATGACAGCGTGGGCAAGGGGTATGACTGGTTTCTCCGAGGGAAGGCTGCAGGCGTTGACGGGACAGTTCGAGCAAACCAAAGCGGGAAATCTTGCCGGTTTGGACGCGCGCCCGATCGTAGCGCAGGGCGTCACGCAAGCGGTTTTCCACTTCGCGCTGGTTGCGCGGGTTCTCCATATCGATGAAATCGATGACGATCAGTCCACCCAGGTCGCGCAAACGCAATTGACGAGCAATTTCATCGGCCGCTTCCTGATTGGTGTTGAGAGCTGTATGTTCGATATCAGCACCCCGCGTGGCACGGGCCGAGTTGACGTCTACAGAGACCAGGGCCTCGGTATGGTCGATGACGATGGCCCCTCCGGAAGGTAGACTGACTTCACGACGGTAGGCCGTTTCAATCTGGTGTTCGATCTGAAAGCGCGAGAAGAGTGGTACGTCATCATGGTATAACTTAACCTTGTTAACGTTCCCGGGCATGACGTGACTCATGAACTGGCGCGCCTGCTCGTAAATGAGTTCGGTATCGATGAGAATTTCACCAATATCGGGTTGGAACAGGTCGCGAATCGCTCGAATAACCAGACTTCCTTCCTGATAAATCAGAAATGCGCCTTTTTGACCTGTGGCAGCAACTTCAATGGCAGCCCATAGTTGCAAGAGATAGTTGAGATCCCACTGTAACTCCTCGGCGGAGCGACCGATGCCTGCGGTGCGGGCAATCAGGGACATGCCGGCAGGGACTTCGAGTTGGGTGAGAACATCCCGCAATTCAGCGCGTTCTTCTCCTTCCACTCGCCGCGAAACACCACCACCACGGGGATTATTGGGCATCAACACCAGATACCGGCCTGCCAAACTGATGAAAGAGGTCAGGGCCGCCCCTTTGTTTCCTCGTTCATCCTTGTCAACCTGGACAATGAGTTCCTGGCCTTCCTTAAGTAAACTGGCGATGCGTTGACGAGAAAAGTCACCCTCTTCGTCGTTCAGAGCGGTACGGGCAATTTCCTTGAAGGGCAGAAAACCGTGGCGGTCTGCACCGTAGTCCACAAAAACGGCTTCAAGCGAAGGTTCAACACGACTGACAACTGCTTTGTAAATATTACTTTTTTTCTGTTCCTTTCCGGAATATTCGATATCAAGGTCGATCAGTTTTTGACCATCGACAATAGCCACCCGGAGTTCTTCCGTGTGTGTGGCGTTAAACAACATTCTTTTCATGCTCAGGCTCCAGCGCGCTGGGGCTGCCGGGCGGTAAACACCCTTCCGCAAATCTCCCGGATTTAAGGGGAAATTCGTGAATGATCCTTCAAAGAGTCTGGAAATCCGTTTTTAATGGTGGACAACCTCTTGTGGGTCACGATGGGAATTACCTTCAACGACGTGTGTACCTAATAACGCCGGATCAATCAAATACGGAGCGGTCAGCGCGCAAATCAACAACTATCGCTACTTTTTGGTGAGCGAGATTAACCAGAGTCGAAGACTGATCATCGGTTCGATGAGATAATGAGCGAAATCTCGATGGTCAGCATCCGTATCATTCAATCGTTGTGGATACCTTGCTGGATGGGGCAGAAATTCTCTGCCGTGCCTGCGCCAAACTGGGCATGGATTCCACAAACACTTATTCTAAAACAAATAATGACATTAAGCAAAGCATTCGTGGAATGGCTGGAAGTCGATGAAGATCAAGCCGGTCAACGCCTTGATAATTTTCTCCAGGGATACCTTAAGGGGGTCCCTAAAAGTCACGTCTATCGCCTGTTGCGCAATGGCGAAGTACGGGTCAACAGCAAACGTGCCGATCCTTCCTATCGACTTCAAAGTCAGGATCGTTTAAGGATTCCTCCGGTACGCCGGGCAACTCCCGAGGAGGTGGCGGCAGTCCCTCCTTTACCGGTTTCTCTGCGTTCAGAGGTCCTGCACGAAGATGAGGGATTGTTGGTCTTGAACAAACCCGCAGGGGTGGCAGTCCACGGAGGAAGTGGCATCCGGTTGGGGGTCATCGAACAATTGCGGCAGGATCGCCCCGATGCTCGTTTCCTGGAGTTGGTACACCGCCTCGATCGAGATACCTCGGGATTATTGCTGGTGGCCAAGAAGCGTGCCGTTTTGGTGGCTTTGCATGAATTGTTGCGCCACAACCGTATGGAAAAATCTTACCTTGCCTTGGTACAAGGTCAATTTCCCCAAGCCCGGCAACGGGTCAATTTGCCTCTGCACAAATACATGACGGCCAGTGGTGAACGACGGGTGGCTATCCAGGCAGAAGGAAAACCATCGGAAACCCTGTTTACCCGGCTCCAGACCTGGCCTGAAGCCACCCTTCTAGAGGCACGCCTGCTTACGGGGCGGACCCACCAGATTCGGGTACATCTGGCACATTTGGGGTTTCCCATTGCAGGGGATGACAAATATGGCAATTATGACTGGAATCATCAACTGACCCGTTTAGGTTTCAAGCGTATGTTTTTACACGCAGCCCGCTTGTCCTTCGTTCATCCCCTGGACCAACGTCCGCTGGTCTTCGAAGCTCCCTTGCCGCTGCCTTTGGCCCAGATTCTCACCCGTTTGGCGAAATCGGGATTGGGAGAGGAGTCACTCGCCCCGCCCAGACGAGTGCGCCAGAAACAGGAATAGGGTAGGGAAGTGATGCAGGTCGGGGGGGGGATGGCGCCGCCATTCAGACACGGAAGCGGTCCGGACCCATTCTTGGGGTCCAGTTAGATCTCTGGCCACACAGAGTTGGGTCATGGGATGCAGAGTGCAACACAAACTAGTGAAGAGAACACCGTTGCGGTAGGGGGTTTCTATGAACGACTGAGTTTCATGGAGGGCCCGCGAACGCTTTTCCAGTTCGATCAGACGGACATTACGGGCGATCTCGGGTACAGGAAGATAGCCATGGAAGGTGAAGCGTTGTCCTTCCAATCCGCTGGCCATGAGACCCAGCAACAACGAGGAGGGACCCGTTTCGGGCACGACCCGAAACCCTGCGGTATGGGCAGCACGGACCAGGCGTGCCCCTGGATCGGCAATGGCCGGGCATCCTGCATCTGACAGTAGTCCCAGGCTATGTCCCTGACTTAACGGTGTCAGCAGGGACTCCAGGTGGGCCATCGTGGTTTCCTGGGTCAGAGAGGATAAAGTCAACTGGGCAATAGGAAGCGGATGGCCGATTCGTTTGAGCAGACGACGGGCCGTTTTCGGGGTTTCCACCACAAAGAAGGAAAGTTGTCTAAAACGATCCAGTAGCCGGGGCGACAGTGTCAGGAGTGCATCAGGTGCTTCGCTCAAAGGAACGGGGAGCAAGTACAGTGTGCCGTGGGGAGTCATGGACGGAAGTCTCAGGGGAGGACGATTCCAAAACGTGCCAACAGAGAGGTCAGAGCAATAAGCGGAAGCCCGATCAAGGCAGTAGGGTCTTCGCTGATTACCTTTTCGACCAACGTGATGCCCAAGGTTTCAATACGTCCGCTGCCGGCACAATCGTAAGGCTGATCCTTGCGCAGGTAGCGTTCGATCTGCGTTGGAGTCAATGTCCGATAATGAACCGTAACGGTCACCCGAAGGGATTCATGATGGCCGTTGGCGGCATCCAGAACGCAAAGCCCCGTGTGAAATTGCAGGGCGCGACCACTGGCCCAGGTCAATTGTTCCACGGCAGCTTCATGGTCAATGGGTTTGCTGATGGCCTGACCATTCCGTTCGGCCACCTGGTCGCTACCGATGATCAGGCCTTGGTGATGGAAGCGACCGATGGCGCGGGCCTTTTCCAGTGACAGACGCAAGCAAGTCTCCTGCGGGTGTTCTTCTTTGCCAGGGGTTTCGTCGATATCCGGGGCTTTCCAAACGAAAGGAATCTGGAGGCGAGCGAGCAATTCGCGGCGGTAGGGTGAACTGGAAGCCAATATCAGGGGAGTCATGGGGGGTCGTGATTCAGTACGGGGAGACGCAAGGTGGGGAGTATAGCAAAATTGCCGCCGCGATTTGACAGAAGCTGACAACTCTTTGACAGAAAGCAGGGTCGCACGGTAGAATGGAGGGCTTATGTTTGATGCACCCGTACTCGATCCCTATCGCTTTACGGCCCTAGCAGAGCGGGTCGAGGGGGAGTGCCGTCCGGATCAGATACCTGCCCTGCAGGAATATCTGTTTTCTCCTGAGGGAAAGATCCGGTTTGTCATGCGTGGATGGGTGGATGAAAGGGGGCGTCGCCTTCTTGAGGTTCAGGTCGAGGGACAACTCTGGTTGGTATGTCGACGGTGCCTTTCTGGGCTCTCCTTTGATTTGGAAGCCCATTCGCGAATACACTTCGTGGGCAACGAGGCGGCTCTGCCAGATCTTGAAACTGAGGATCCTGAAGAGGAAACTCTGGTTTTTCCGGAGTCTCTGGATGTTGCCGAATGGGTTGCAGAAGAAGTATTGCTGGCTTTGCCATTAGCGCCAGTACACGCGGGTGAGACCTGTGTCGGGGCCGAAAATGGCGAAGAAGACCTGGCTGGCAAGACAAGGCCGTTTGCCGTATTGGGCGCATTGAAAGTTCCAGCGCGCGAGTGAAGGACACTTGGCGTTATATTCATTGATCATTTAGGAGTCAGAACCATGGCTGTTCAACAAAATAAAAAGTCCCCTTCCAAGCGCGGTATGCATCGTGCCCATGATTTTTTGACGGCCAAGCCACTGGCGACGGAACCAACCACGGGTGAAACCCATTTGCGCCACCATATCAGCCCGAATGGCTTTTATCGTGGTCGTAAAGTGGTCCAGTCTAAAAACGACTAACTTTCATTTCAGAATTACCGCGTGTCTGTGACTCGTTTGCTGACGATAGCGGTGGATGCCATGGGGGGCGATCATGGCCCCGCTGTGGTCGTTCCGGCTGTCCTCGATTTTCTGGCGCAGGACCCTGAAGTCGCTGTGACTCTGGTCGGCTTGCGTTCTCCCATTGAATCTCTTCTCCTCGCCTCTCCCATTTATGGCTCGGTGCGTACCCGCATTGCTCTCCATGAAGCCAGCCAATTGGTCAGCATGGAGGAATCTCCCGTTTTGTCTCTCAAGAACAAAAAGGATTCTTCCTTGAGGGTCTCCATCAATCTGGTAAAGTCTGGAGCGGCGGATTGTTGTGTCAGTGCGGGAAATACGGGTGCCCTCATGGCAACGGCACGTTTCGTCCTGAAAATGATGCCGGGCATCGAACGTCCAGCCATTGCCACTACCATGCCCTCCATTCGCGGGCCAGTTTATGTGCTGGATCTGGGGGCCAATGTGGATTGTGCGCCTGAACATCTGCTTCAGTTCGGGATCATGGGATCCATTCTGGCCACCAGTCCGGAATGTCCCCAACCCAGCGTCGGGTTGCTCAATATCGGACACGAAGCCATCAAGGGGAACGAAATCATCAAGCGTGCATCTGAATTGTTGCGCACGGCCCCTATCCGCTTTCATGGTAATGTGGAAGGAGACGATATTTACAAGGGGACGGTGGATGTGGTGGTTTGCGATGGATTTGTGGGCAATGTAGTCCTGAAGACCTCGGAAGGTTTGGCCTGGATGTTGGGACAGATGATCCGTACAGAATTTAACCGTTCATTCTGGACGCGCCTGGCGGGTGCAGTGGCTCTGCCTGTCCTGAATCGATTCAAGCGCAGAGTGGATCATCGTCAGTACAATGGAGCCAGTTTGTTAGGACTCAGAGGACTGGTGGTCAAAAGTCATGGGGGGGCTGACGCCTATGCCTTCCGTCACGCCCTGCTTTATGCCGTGACGGAAGTGCGCAGTAACGTACTCGGGCGCATCCAGGAAGCTGTACAGGAACGGGAGAATCTGGCGTCATGATTTATTCCAAGTTATTGGGAACCGGAAGTTATTTGCCAGAACAAATCATCACCAACGATGATCTGGCGCAACGGATAGAGACCAGCGATGAATGGATTCGCAGCCGTACGGGAATTTGTCAGCGCCATGTTCGTGCGGCGGGACAAACCACCAGTGATCTGGCTCTGGAAGCTTCGCGCCGTGCGCTCGAGGCGGCTGGGTTAAGACCAGATCAACTGGATCTCATCGTGGTGGCGACCACCACGCCGGATATGGCCTTTCCTAGTACGGCTTGTTTGCTTCAAGCCAAGTTGGGGGCAAATACCGGTGCCCCGGCTTTTGATGTGCAGGCAGTATGCACCGGATTCCTCTATGCCCTGTCTGTGGCAGATCAGTTCATTCGTTCAGGTTCGGCACGTCAGGTTCTGGTAGTCGGTGCAGAAACTTTTACCCATTTGCTCGATTGGAATGATCGCAATACCTGTGTCCTTTTTGGCGATGGAGCCGGTGCAGTGGTTCTGGGGGCTTCCTCCACTCCCGGATTGTTGGGGACGCGCCTGCATGCCGATGGTCGCTATGCCGGCTTGCTCTCCGCCCCAGGTTCAATGAGTGGGGGGCAGGTGCTGGGCAAACCCACCGTGCAAATGGACGGCGGCGCCGTCTTTAAATTTGCCGTCAAGGTACTGGATCAAGTCAGTCGTGAAATCCTGACCGAACATGGTCTGACCCCAGCGGCGGTGGATTGTTTTATCCCGCATCAGGCCAATATTCGCATCATTGAAGCCACGGCTCATAAACTGGGGATTCCGTCGGAACGCGTGGTGCGCACGGTTAGTGAGCATGGAAACACCTCGGCGGCTTCCGTTCCCTTGGCGCTGGATCATGCCTGGCGTACCGGACAATTCAAAACCGGACAACTGGGTTTGCTGGTGGCCGTGGGCGGCGGTTTCACTTGGGGTGCCGGGCTGTTGCAGGTCTAACCGGATTCTAACGACGAGGAATAGTCAGATGACATGGGCCATGGTTTTCCCCGGTCAGGGATCACAAAGTATCGGTATGTTGCACCCTTATGAAGGGTTGCCGGAGGTGCGTCACACCATTGACACGGCTTCTGCCGTGCTTGATCAGGATATTTGGGGCTTGGTGGCCAATGGTCCTGAAGAGTCCCTGATGACTACGGTCAATACCCAACCTGTCATGTTGGCAGCGGGAGTAGGGGTTTACCGCGCTTGGCGCGGACGGGGCGGTGCCGAACCGAACTGGTTGGCGGGACATAGTCTGGGTGAATACACCGCCCTCGTGGTAGCAGAAAGTATCTCTTTTGAAGAAGCATTGCGTCTGGTTCGTTTTCGTGCTCAGGTGATGCAGGAAGCGGTGCCCGCAGGCGTGGGGGCCATGGCCGCACTCCTCGGTTTGGAGGATGGTGCTGTGCTGGCCGCCTGTCAGGAAGCAGCCCAGGGTGAGGTCGTGGAGGCTGTTAATTTCAATTCCCCTGGCCAGGTAGTCATTGCCGGGCATCGGACGGCGGTGGCGCGTGCCATCGAAATGGCCAAGTCCCGTGGTGCGAAGCGCGCCGTCATGCTTTCTCTTAGCGTCCCTTCTCACTGTAGCCTTATGAAGCCGGCTGCCGAACGCTTGGCCCACTATCTTGAACAGATTCCTCTGGTGTCGCCGCGCATTCCCGTGTTACACAATGCCGAAGTGGTTCAGGCTCCCACGCCCATGGAGATACGGACCGCATTGACCAAGCAATTATATCGTCCCGTGCGTTGGGTTGATACGATTCGTGCTTTTGCCCGGGAAGGGTGTACGCGGGTGGTAGAATGTGGACCAGGCAAGGTTTTGGCTCCTCTGGTCCGTCGTATCGACTCGGAGATGGAAGGAATCGCGTTGAACAGCGCAGAGCTCCTTCAGGGCGTGTTGTCATAATACTAAATAATAAATATAGGGGGGAGAATGCTCAAGGAACAGGTGGTTCTGGTGACGGGGGCCAGTCGAGGCATCGGTCAGGCGATTGCGCGGGAATTGGCCCGTCAGGGAGCCAAGGTGGCGGCTACTGCCACCACTGTCCAAGGCGCTGAACAGATTGAAAAAGACTTGCATGCCATTCACCCGGAATGCCTGGGGCTCGTGCTGGATGTGCGGGTGCCCGAAGCCATTCTGCAGACAGTGGATGCAGTCAAACAACATTTGGGTCCCATCTCCATACTGGTGAACAATGCGGGGGTGACCCGTGACATGTTGGCCGTACGGATGCGCGATGAAGAGTGGGATACAGTTCTGGATACCAACTTGAAAGCGGTTTTCCAGTTATCTCGGGCCGTTTTGCGGGATATGATGAAGGCTCGTCAGGGACGCATCATCAACATCGGTTCCGTGGTGGGGAGCACCGGCAATGGAGGGCAAGCCAACTATGCCGCTGCCAAGGCGGGGTTGGTGGGATTGACCAAGTCCCTGGCGCGGGAATTGGGTAGTCGCGGTATTACAGTCAATTGCGTAGCTCCAGGATTTATCGATACTGATATGACTCGTGGACTGGATATTGTCCAGCAACAGGCCCTGTTGTCCAGCATTCCTTTGGGCCGCCTCGGTCAACCCGAGGATATCGCTCAGGCTGTTGCGTACCTGGCATCGCCCGGAGCAGCTTATGTGACCGGTGCCACCCTGCACGTCAATGGGGGCATGGTCATGGATTGACCCATCCTTCGGGATGGTATTCGTCGGCGGGTTTTGGTACACTACGCCTGTTTTTTTGAAAGACAACAGCCAAGGATCCTAATTACATGTCTACTATTGAAGAACGCGTCAAGAAAATCGTTTCAGAGCAACTGGGAGTTAAACTCGAGGATATTCAGACCTCCTCTTCCTTTGTGGAAGATCTGGGGGCCGATTCTCTCGATACAGTTGAATTGGTGATGGCTCTGGAAGAAGAATTCGAGTGCGAAATTCCTGATGAGCAAGCCGAAAAAATCACAACGGTGCAACAAGCCATCGATTATGTGAATTCCCACTTGCCTGCCTGATAGGCCACACTCAAGTCTGGAATACTGGGGCAAGCGCTGCGCTCTGCCTTGAATTATGGAGGTCTGAATCATGTCCCGTCGTCGCGTCGTCGTCACTGGTCTGGGGATCGTATCCCCTGTAGGGAACTCTGTCCCTGAGGCTTGGGCGCAACTGTGTGCCGGGCGCTCTGGAATCGGGCCGATTACCCGCTTCGATCCTGCGCTCATGCCTTGCCAGATTGCAGGAGAAGTCAAAAATTTTGATCCTGCACAGTACCTCAATCCCAAAGAGGTACGCCGCATGGATATCTTTATCCATTTTGGTCTGGTGGCGGCGATGGAGGCCTTGCGTGACGCCGGCGTCACGGCTCATCCGGTGGATGCCGAACGGGTGGGCGTGTGTATTGGTTCCGGGATTGGCGGATTACCCATGATTACGGATACGGGGCGTGCTTATCAGGAAGGGGGGGTGCGCAGAATTTCTCCTTTTTTCATCCCCGGCAGTATCATCAATATGATTTCAGGCAACCTGTCGATCATGTACGGCCTGAAAGGCCCCAATCTGGCTTTGGTGACCGCTTGTACCACCGGGAATCACAGCATTGGGGAAGCGGCTCGACTGATCGAGTATGGCGATGCTGACATGATGGTTGCAGGTGGAGCTGAAGCCGCCATCAACGAATTGGGAATCGGCGGATTCTGTGCCGCCCGAGCACTCAGTACGCGCAACGATGCGCCTGAAATTGCCAGTCGCCCCTGGGACCGGGATCGTGATGGTTTCGTCATGGGCGAAGGGGCTGGTGTTCTGGTTTTGGAAGAGTTGTCCCATGCCCAGGCCAGAGGGGCAAAAATTTATGCCGAACTGTGCGGTTATGGCATGAGTGCGGATGCCTATCACATGACCTCTCCTTCGGCAGATGGCGATGGCGCACGCCGGAGTATGCTCAATGCTCTGAAAAATGCTGGACTCAACCCGGATCAGGTGGACTACATCAATGCCCATGGGACCTCTACCCCCTTGGGGGATCTGGCAGAAACCGTCGCGGTCAAACGTACCTTTGGGGACCATGCTTATAAACTGGCCATCAGTTCCACCAAGTCCATGACAGGGCACCTCTTGGGGGCAGCAGGGGGGATAGAAGCCGTGTTTTCTGTATTGGCTCTTCACCATCAGTTGATTCCTCCGACCATCAATCTGGATAATCCTAGCCCCGAATGCGATCTCGATTTTGTCCCCCATGAGGCCCGTGCCATGCCCGTGAATGTGGTCTTGTCCAATTCCTTTGGTTTTGGCGGAACCAATGGAAGCCTGATTTTTCGCCGCCTTGAATAGATTTTATTATTCTGATGCGCCGTCTGCTCTGGGTTCTGGTGAGTGGACTGAGCGGGTTGATTATCTGGCTCGCTTTGTTTTTCATTCGCCCCCTGCCGCTACCCCATACCCCTTATGCCTTTGAATTGTCCAATGGACTGGGGTTGCGTGCCGTGGCACAACAACTGGTTCAGAAGGGAGTGCTCACAGAACCCTGGACCTTTACCTGGGTAGGGAGAATTCTGGGCGAACAAAGTCACCTGAAAGCCGGCAGTTATGAATGGACCCAACCTCTGACTGGTTGGCAGATACTGCGTCAGATGGCTCGGGGAGAAGGGGATGCCTGGCAGGTGCAGATCATTGAAGGGACCACTTTCGCTCAGTTGCGCACCCTCCTGGCACAGCAACCCAATTTGCGGCAAGACAGTGCCGGACTGTCCGATATTGCCGTAATGGCACATCTGGGCGCTGTGGGGCAGAGGCCTGAAGGATGGTTTTTTCCAGATACCTATTTTTATAACCCTGGCGAAAGTGATTGGAATATTCTTGAGCGGGCATATCGGGCCATGAACGAACGACTGGCTCAGATTTGGGCGACGCGCGATCCTGACCTGGCCTTGACGGACCCTTACCAAGCTTTGATCCTGGCTTCCCTGATTGAGAAAGAAACGGCCAATCGAGAAGAGCGGGCACGTATTGCCGCTGTTTTTTTGAATCGTTTGCGCCTGGATATGCGCCTGCAAACCGATCCCACCGTGATCTATGGTCTGGGGGCGGATTACGACGGTCATCTGCATCACCGTGACTTGCATCGGGACAATGCCTATAATACCTATACCCGAAACGGCCTTCCTCCAACACCCATTGCCTTGCCTGGGGCGGCGGCACTCCGTGCAGCCGTACACCCGCTGGCGGTTTCCGACTTGTTTTTTGTGGCGCGGGGGGATGGGACCCACCAATTTTCCACCACCCTTGAAGCGCATCAACTGGCAGTGCAGCGATACCAGATCAAACGGGCGGACAGACCATGAGTGGTAAGTTCATTACCTTGGAAGGAATCGATGGCGCGGGGAAGAGCACTCAACTGGATACGATTCAACACTGGTTGGAAGTCCGTGGCGTGGTGGTAAGACGAACGCGCGAGCCGGGAGGAACCGCCTTGGCAGAAGCCCTGAGGCCCCTGCTATTGAATACACCCATGTCACCCCTGAGCGAGGCTCTACTCGTCTTTGCCGGGCGTCACGATCATGTTACTCAGGTTATCGAGCCTGCTTTGGCACGGGGAGAGTGGGTATTGAGCGACCGTTTCGTGGATGCCAGTTTCGCCTATCAGGGCGGCGGGCGAGGGTTGTCTCAAGATATTTTGAAGACCCTGGAAACCTGGGTTTGTGCAGACTTTCAACCGGATTTGACCCTATGGTTTGATCTGGATCCCGACATTGCGGCTCAACGTTTGGCACGTGCGCGACAGGAAGGAGACCGTTTCGAGCGGGAAGAACGAGCTTTCTTTGAACGGGTGCGTGCAGGGTATGAAGCGCGCAGCCATCTACCCCGTGTTTACAGGATAGATGCGGCTGTCGAGCCAAGAACTCTGGCAGAGCAGGTCGATGGTGTTCTGCGACGGGCTTTCCCCTCTCTTGCAGGTAGTCCATGATCCACCCCTGGAATCACAAGGTTTTTGACCGGCTGTGGGCAGCAGAGCGGCCTCAGGGTCTACTGTTGACCGGTCCCGCAGGACTGGGCAAAGGCGTACTGGCGCGCCATCTGGCCCAGGCGATCCTCTGTGAAGGGAAAGCGCCACAGCCCTGTGGAATCTGTCCCTCCTGTGGTTGGTTTCAAGCCGGGAACCATCCTGATTTCCGCCTGTTGGTGCCGCCTCGCCTGGAAGAGGGGGGGGATTCGGAGGGAAGTGTCTGGATTACCGTGGATGCTGTGCGAGCTCTCGCCGAATTCCTTATGACCACGAGCCACCGGCAGGGGTGGCGGGTCATTTTGATCGAACCCGCTGAGGCTCTTAATCTGGCGGCAGCCAATGCCTTGTTGAAAACGCTCGAGGAACCTCCTCCTCAGACCTTGTTTTTACTGGTCAGCCACCACTCGGCTCGGATTCCTGTCACGGTTCGCAGTCGTTGCCGACTCTGGCCGGTTCCTCTTCCTACGGGGGAGCAAGCCATGCAATGGCTCCACCAAGAGGGGGTCAAGGAACCTTCTGGCTACTTGCGTCGTTCCGGGGGGGCGCCCTTACGAGCCCTCGAACAGTTTCAACGTGACCATGAAGGACGTCTGGGGTTTTTACAGATCCTGACGGACCATGGCCTTTCTTTGACTCAACAAGCGGACAGGATTTTGAATCTGGGCTTGGATCAATGGCTGGAATGGCTCCAGTTCTGGGTCATGGATTTGATCGGGCAAAAAATTCTGGGCCATGGTCATTATCATCAGGACTTCCAGGAGGCATTGGGCCATATGGCTTCCCGTCTGGATCTTTACGATCTGCTGGCTTGGGAAACCCGTCTTCGTGAAGCTCGTCGCTGGATGAATCATCCCCTGAACGCGCGACTTTTGACCGAATCTTTGCTGGCACCGCTTCACCTACCTTCTTGAAAGCGAGGTTGTTCCATGTTTGCCGATTCTCACTGTCATTTGGATTTTCCTGAATTAAGAGCTCAGTTGTCGAGTGTACATGCTGCCATGGTGCAGGCCAGAGTTACCCGTGCACTTTGTATCTCAGTAAAACTGGAAACCGTTCCGGAAGTGCTTGCCGTGGCAGAAACAGATCCGGGGTGGCATGCCACGGTAGGGGTTCATCCGGATTATCAGCACATCGAGGAACCCAGCGTGGAACGTCTGGTAGCTGAAGCGGCTCATGCCAAGGTCGTGGCCATTGGCGAAACTGGCCTGGATTATTATCGTTTGGAAGGGGATCTGGAATGGCAACGAACCCGTTTCCGAACTCATATTCGCGCGGCTCGACAAGTACGAAAACCCCTCGTGATTCATACCCGTGCTGCGGCAATGGATACCTTGCGGGTGCTGGACGAGGAGGGAGCGGATGAGGTGGGCGGAGTACTGCACTGTTTCACCGAAACTCAGGCGGTGGCCGATGCCGCCTTGGAGCGGGGCTTTTACCTCTCTTTTTCTGGAATTGTTACCTTTCGCAATGCCAAGGCTCTCAAGGAAGTGGTGTGCCGGATCCCCCTGGAGCGCCTGTTGATTGAAACCGATTCGCCCTATCTGGCACCAGAGCCCCTGCGCGGGAAGACCAATCAACCGGCTTATGTGCCCCATGTGGCAGGAGAAATCGCGCGCTTGCGCGGGATATCAGTGGAAGAAGTTGGCGAACGTACCACCGAAAATTACTGTCGTTTGTTCCGGGTCAGTTGAAAGAAATTGCATTATTTAGTTCGTATACGTACAATTAAGTTCGCCGGTTGATTATCTGGAGTTATCCATGAATTCTTATTCCTCTGCAAAATTCACCCCCGTAGCGATCGGTCTGCACTGGATCATGGCCGCAGGATTGGCCATTGCCTTTGGGGTGGGACAATATATGTCCGGTTTAGAACTTTCTCCCTGGAAGTTAAAAATATACACCTGGCATAAATGGTTGGGTATCACCCTGTTTTTGCTGGTGTGGATGCGAATGGCCTGGCGCTCGACACATCGTCCTCCTGCTTTACCGACGACGATGAGCAGGCGGATCCAGAAGCTCACGGAAATTGCCCACCGAACTCTCTATGTTCTGATGGTGCTCATTCCTTTGACGGGTTGGCTGCACAGTTCGGCAGCGGGCGTATCCGTGGTTTATTTCAATCTTCTTCCCTTGCCCAACCTGGTTCCCAAAGATAAGGCACTGTCCCATCTGTTCGAGACGTTTCATCAAACCCTGAACTGGACTCTATTGGTCCTGGTTCTAGGGCATGTGGCTGCGGCCTTTAAACATCAATTCATCGACCGGGATCATTTGATGGACCGTATGCGTCCTTAAATTTTCAGAGTTATTATGAATAATATATTATATCTTGTTGTTTTAATGGTAACTTCATTGTTTTTTTCTGCGCAGTCTAAGGCAGAGACGGTGGGCACAGGACAGATCACCTTCACCGGGACCCAGATGGGGGCCCCGGTACAGGGAAATTTCCGGAAATTTTCCGCCGACCTGCATTTTGACGCCAGGGATCTGCCCCACAGTTATGCCCACATTACCATCGATCTGACCAGTATCGATTTGACATCGGAGGAATCGGAAGACGAGATCAAAGGCAAACATTGGTTCAATATTCAATCGTTTCCTCAAGCTCATTTTGATTCCTCGGAGATTCAGATCGTGGGACTGAATCAGTACCTCGTGTCGGGTCTGTTTCAACTGAAAGGGATAAGCAAACCCTTGCGAATCCCCCTCAAGATGTCCTATGATCACGGTGGGCGCAGTGCGCAGGGGCGATTCATCCTGAAACGAAATGATTTTGGCGTGGGTGATGGAACCTGGAGCGCGACAGACACGGTGGCTGATGAAGTCACGGTGGATTATCGTTTTACCCTCATTCCCTAGGAGAGAGTGCTATGCGCACCTCAATCGTGGACCTGCAACTCATGCAGGAACGCGGTGAAAAAATTGCCATGCTGACCTGTTACGACTCGAGTTTTGCTCGGGTGCTGGAACAGGCCGGTGTGGATGCACTATTGATTGGTGATTCTCTGGGGATGGTGGTGCAAGGTCATGATTCTCCCTTGCCAGTGAGTATCGCTGACATTGCCTACCATACCCGTTGTGTGGCGCGGGGGGCGCCCAAGGCCTTTTTGCTGGCGGACATGCCCTTTGCCACGGCCCAAATCAGTCCTGAGGATACCTTTCGCAATGCGGCAGAATTGATCCGCGCTGGGGCTCAGATGGTCAAAATCGAGGGGGGCTCCAGCATGGCTCCGACGATCTCCTTTCTGGTGACCCGGGGCATTCCCGTTTGTGCCCATATCGGACTGACTCCCCAATCCGTGCACCAACTGGGGGGATTCAAGGTACAAGGCCGCAATGTCGCCGTGGCCCAACAGATTCTCACCGATGCGCAGGCGCTGGAACGATCCGGTGCCAGCATGATTCTGATAGAGGCGGTGCCACGTTCTCTGGCCGACCAGATCTGTGCCCAAGTCCGAGTTCCGACCATCGGTATCGGGGCCAGCCCTCACTGTTCTGGGCAAGTGCTGGTCATTTACGACATGCTGGGACTGGGTGCCTACATTCCCCCCCGTTTCGTCCGCCCCTTCATTCAGGAAACCGGTTCCATTGCAGAAGCCGTGGAACTTTATGTGCGGGAAGTCAAAGCGGGTCAATTTCCTGGCGAGGAGCATTGCTATGGGGTATAGATTACCCCGAACCTTGTGGGCAAGCGCCACTTTATTACTGTTCAGCACTACTGCAGCCTGGGCTCAGGATCCTCAGGACTCGAGTTTGCATCTGACCTTGCGCCAGGCCATGGGGATGGCCGTGACGCACCACGTTCAGGTGCAACTGGCTCTGGAACAGGCCCAAGAGGCCACAGCCCGTGCCGAAGAGGCGCGGGCTGCCTTGCGCCCGGCGGTAGGCTTCAATTCCTACCAGATGCGCCAAACCCAGAACTTGCGTGCCATGGGTTTGGCCCTGCCAGGGTTTCCCACGCTCATCGGCCCTTTCAATACATTCGATGCACGCGTCCAGTTTACCCAGCAAATTCTGGATCTGGTCCATGTGCACGAGGCATCCTCGGCTCAAACCGGGGTCGAGGTCGCACGTCTTGAAGCCACTGCACGGGCGCAACAAATTGCCGGTGCTGCAGGATTGGCTTATCTGGCTGTACAACAGACCTTGGAGTCGGTCAAAGCGGCGCAGGCCAATGAAACGCTGTCCCAGCATCTCCTGCAATTGACCCGCGATCAGTTGAAAAGTGGATTGGCCACGGGAGTGGATGAAGTGCGGGCCGCTGCGTCGGAAGCGCAGGTCGCCTACCAACTGCAACAGGCGCTGGGCGCAGCCAAAGATGCCACCACACGCCTGCATCGCGCACTTGGTTTGCCTCTCGACCTCCCCATTGAATTGACGGACCCCTTGGGAATCGTTCCTGCCTCAAGTCCCGATGGGGGAGATGCCGTGGACCGTGCTCTGCAGCAACGTCCAGAATTGCAAGCACTGGAAAAAACCCTGGAACAACGGGTAACGGAAAAAGAAGCCGCCGTGGCGGCTTCTTACCCCACCATCGGATTGATCGGTGCAATTGGTCCCAGTGGGGTACTCCCTACCCAGTATGACTATCGTACCTATAGTTATGGCATTCAGATGAGCGTGCCCCTGTATCAGGGGGGGGCACTGGTCGCACGCCAGGATCAGGCCGAAAGCCGTCGTCGTCAAGCCGAACTGTCCTTGAAAGATGGGCGTCATCAAGTGGAAGAGGACGTCCGTTTGGCCGAAGATTCCTTGAACACCAGTCGAGCCCAAGTAAAGGCAGCGCAATTACGATTGGATCTGGCCCAACGTTTGATGCAGCAGGCACAGGATCGCTTTGTCAGTGGCGTTGCTGATAATCTCGAAATGGTGGATGCTCAGGCGGGATTGGCGCAGGCCCGGAGCGATCAAATCGGCGCTCTGGGAGGCTTGGGTATGGCCCAGGTAAATTATGATCTGGCATTGGGTCAAATCACCTACGAAACCCCCACTCAACCGGAGTCTCTCCCATGATTCAGGACGATGTACCCGTCTCTTCGACCCCCGCTGTCCAGTCCTTCCCTGCATCCTGGCGGCGCTGGCTGATTCTGGGGGGAGGGGTGGTGGTGGTGTGCGCCTTTGGTTTGTGGTTCGCTCAGCGGAATCAGGAGAGCACGGACGATGCCTTCATCGAGGCCGATATCGTGGAGATCAGCCCCCATATCAGCGGCTATATCGATCGGGTTGAGGTGGCAGACAATCAGTGGGTCAAGGCAGGTCAACTTTTGGCGCTCATCGATCCCCGGGATTATGTTTTGCGTGTGCAGCAAGCTGAAGCCGTGTTGGCTGCGGCCAAAGCACGGCATGGAGCCACCTCCCAGGACCTTTCCGTAGTGACCACCACCACCTCTGCGGCAGTGCGGGAAGCACGAAGTGCCCTGGCTTCAGCATTGGCTGCCCAACAACAGGCAGTGGCGGAAAGTGGTGGCAGCGAGGCGGAGGCTCAACTCACGCACAACGATGTGCAACGCTACCAAGCGCTCTATGAAAAACAGGAAATTTCGCGCCAGCGGCTCGATCAGGCTCAGACAGCAGATCGAGCCGCGCAAGCACGGAAAGAATCGGCGCGGCGCGCGGTGGAAATCGCCATGGCGCGGGTGGGAGAGGCAAGGGCACGCCTTGATGAAGCGGGTTCGGGGCCCCGTCAGGTGGCGCTCAAACGGGATCAGGAAGCCGGAGGCCAAGCCTCAGTGGCCGAAGCCGAGGCCGCACTGGCTCAGGCACGGCTCGATTTGACCTATACGCGACTGGAGGCCCCCTCTGCCGGAAAGGTGACCCATAAAACCCTTTTGCTGGGTCAACTGGTTCAACCGGGTTCGGTGGTTTTATCCCTGGTGACTGGGGCTCCCTGGGTGATTGCAAATTTCAAGGAAACCCAGTTGCACCGTATGCACCGTGGACAAAAGGTAATAATTCGTGTGGATGCTTTTCCCCATCGGGAATGGCATGGGCATATCGATAGTTTTCAGGATGGCACGGGCTCCCGCTTCAGTCTGTTGCCTCCGGAGAATGCCACTGGAAATTATGTCAAAGTTGTTCAGCGCTTACCCGTCAAAATTGTGTTCGACGAGCCTTTGGATCAGTTGCAACATTTGTCCCCGGGATTGTCTGCGACGCCGACGGTGGAACTGGATACCGGGGGTCCCCTCTTCTGAGGAAGATTTTCAGGGAGGCGGGGGGCTTACCGGGAAGGGTGTCATGACGTCCGATAAAATAATTTCATTTTCAATGACGAAAGTGATTACGGGCTTATGATATTTTGGTATATTCCCACAAGCGCGTAGGCTCAAAGCAGGATGATCATGCGTTGCTTTTCGATATTTGATTTGGTGATACTCACCACTTGGCGTTCTTCGCTCCCGATTGAGAAGGTGCACATGAATAAGTTTCTCGGTTCCAGATTGCTTTTTCTGATGATGCTTGGGGTTTCAACAACTTTATACGCTACGGGTCCAGCCTCTGCGCCACCCTTGACGGAGTTGGAAGCGGTTTCCCTGGTTTCCAACGCCAAGAGCGGGGATGCTGTGGCCGTGCAGAAGTTGCTTGATTCGGCGCGAAACAACGATCCCAAGGCCCAGACCTATCTGGGAGCCTATCTGTACATGACCGGTGATCACGTTCAGGCAGCGGATTGGTACACCAAGGCGGCCAATCAAAACGTTGCCTGGGCCCAGTACAAATTAGGGATGCTGTATATCTCCGGTCAAGGGGTGCCCCGTGATTATGC
This sequence comes from Ferrovum myxofaciens, assembly GCF_000735045.1. Classification (GTDB taxonomy): domain Bacteria; phylum Pseudomonadota; class Gammaproteobacteria; order Burkholderiales; family Ferrovaceae; genus Ferrovum; species Ferrovum myxofaciens. Next base: position 57,440 of record NZ_JPOQ01000035.1, on the reverse strand, counting down.
CAAAGCGGCAGAGTGGTTGAAAAAAGCCGCCGAACAGAATGTGGCTGAAGCCCAGTTTCAGTTGGGATTACTGTATGCCGATGGTTTGGGGGTAACTCGGGATTATGCTATCGCCGTTGATTTCTTCCGTAAGGCCGCAAATCAAGGCAATGCCATGGCCCAGAACAACATGGGCGTTTTTTACGAGTCAGGGCGGGGGGTCCCTCAAGACCCGGCCGAAGCTGCCGACTGGTACCGACGCTCTGCGGAGCAAGGAAATTCAAAGGCCCAGAATAACTTGGGCGCGCTTTATGAAAATGGGCGTGGAGTTCCCAAGGATTACATCATGGCTGCGGAATGGTACCGCAAGGCAGCCATGCAGGGTTATGCCCGCGCCCAGAACAACCTGGGAATGCTCTATGATAATGGTCAAGGGGTGCCCCAGGACTACGCCAAGGCTGCGGATTGGTTTCATAAAGCCTCCGAACAGGGGAACACCGAAGCACAGAAGAATCTGGGAGTTCTGTATTCCACCGGTTTGGTCAAGCCCTGAGCCGGTTGACTTGAAATCATGAATCCTTTGCACCCCCAACGGATTCAACGGCTGGCTGGCTGGCTTTTATGGCCGCTGTTGTTTCAGATGTTTCTGGTGGTCGGGGCACTGGATCCACTTCTTGACCGTGGCACTGAAATAGGTCCCGCGCTTCAAGTCTGTACGGTTTCAGGTCAACAGTGGGTCAAGACAGCATCCTCTTCAGATCACCACCACTCCTCTCCTTCTGATTCTGGACATAGCCACTGTTCCCTTTGCAGTTCTCTGGCTCTGGCTTTACCTCTGGATCTGTCCAACCCGGGATTGGGTCTCACACTGTTTCGCGGACAGCCTCTGGCATCCCGTGAAATTCATCGCTTCATCGCCTTCCGCAACTTCTTTCTCCCTTATCCCAACGCCCCTCCCGTTCAAGCCTGAATCGTTCTTTTCGGGATGATATTCCCCAAAATCAGGGGGATACCCGGAAAGTAATTTTCTTTCTGATGCGCTTGCTCATTTTTCGAGCAGTCTGCGCGTTGGTCAGAGTTATCTTTTCAGGAGAACTTTACAATGTATCATTCGGTTTACAAACAAAGTTTATTTTTAAATCCAGCGCTCTGTCACAGGCTAGCCGGATTGATATTGGGTTTTGGAGTCGCCACACAGGGATGGGCCTGTGCTTGTGGGTGCGGGGTCTTCGATGTAGGTTTGCCCGGGTTGCCCGTAAGTGGCATGAATGACCAGGTGAGCCTTCAATATTCCTTCATGAACCAGAACTGGAACCATAGTGGGGCCAGCGGGCAAGCCGGTGCACTCAACCCCGACAAACAGATCGGAACCAACTTTTACACCCTCTATGGTCAGCATATGTTCAATGACAATTGGGGAGTCGAGGCCATGCTTCCCTACTGGATGCGCTCTTTCACCACGGATACGAGCGGGGTACCAGGGCAGATCAATCCTTCACCCACCACCCGCTCGGCCAACATCAGCAGTCTTTCTGATTTACGGGTGATGGGGATGTATACGGGATTCTCCAAGGATAAATCCAGTGGGTTGACCTTCGGTCTGAAATTACCTACCGGCCCCGTCAATCCAGCACCTTTGATCGATCGGGACACGGCGCCGGGAACCGGTACCACCGATTTATTGCTGGGGTACTACAGCATGGGAAATTTCAGTGCCAACTGGGGGTGGTTTTCTCAAGGTACCTGGCGTCATGCCCTAAATCATTATCAGGGATACAAACCAGGAGACAGTCTCAATACGGTCGCAGGGGTTACCTGGAATGCCATCGAAACCAGTACTCATATCATCCCCATGATACAGGTAAATGCCCTGTGGCGAGCCCCGGATCAAGGAGGCGGTGATGCCTTGTATGGTAACCTGAATAGTGGTTATACCAATGTTTTTCTGGCCCCCGGTGCGCTAATCGACCTGTCTCGTCACTGGCAGGCCAATACCTCGATTTACCTGCCCTTGTATCGCTACGCCAACGGGGATCAACTGGTGCCCCACTGGATGGTGAACGCAGGCATTACTTACCTGTTCTAGTCTGAAGAATTTTCCCCGTTATTGGGGTTTTATCGTACTTTTCTGAAAAAAGGAGAATTTGCATGCAGCGTTCTATATTTTGGTTCATTGTCGCTTCTCTATTGGGTTCTGCACCTCTTGTGCAGGCCCTCGAGATGAACGCCCCCGTACCGGCCTATACCTTGAACCTGGAGGGCGGAGGAAGGGTGACGGCACAAAGCGAGCGGGGTCATGTCACCCTGTTGCACTTCTGGGCTTCCTGGTGTGTTCCCTGTCGGGAGGAGATGCCTCGTCTGGAAAAGTTGTATCAGAAATATCATGCCCGAGGTCTGGATATCATAGCCATCGACATGGACAGTAGCGAGGACCAGCCCATGGCTCGCGACATGATGAAAAATTATCACTTCCCGTGGGTTCTGAAGAACCATGCTGAGGTGGATGAATTTGGAAGGATTTGGCGTATGCCTTTATCCATCCTGGTGGACCGGAAAGGAATCGTGCGCCAGAATGCCTGGGCGGCCGATGACGATCATGGATTGCCTGAATCTGTTTTGCTGGCCGGGATTGAACCTTTGCTCAGTCCTACGTCTGCTCCCGTTTCGGAATCTGCCGTGCAGGCGACGCATACCCCTATCATCCAGATTCTGCACCCGATGGCCCGCGCCACGGCTCCTGGGCAGGAGGAGGGGGTGGTGTATCTGACCCTGGTCAATCCGGGTGATCGGGAAGATGCCCTGGAAGGCGCAGACAGTGCAGTGGCTGGACACATCATGCTGCATCAAACTATGGAAATGGAAGGTGACATGGCACACATGGAACATGAATATCATCTGGTGATCCCCGCTCATGGTCAAGTGACCTTGGCACCCGGAGGACACCACTTGATGCTGGAGGACCTGGATCATCCTCTGGTGGCCGGTCAGACCGTGCCCCTGGATCTCCATTTCCAGCACAGCGCCCCCGTGCATGTAGATGTGCCGATCACTCCTCTGGTACCTTGAGAACCACTGGAACCCAGCCGCGCACGCTGTTGATGAACCAAAGTCGATCGGCTTGAACCAGATCCTCACGAGTCAGGATGTGTTCTTCGAGTTCTCCCTGATCACAGAGAAACTGACGGAGCGTGCCGGCCAGTAGTCCGCAGGACAGTGGGGGGGTCAGTTTTTTACCCTTTTTTTCAAGCACCAGATTGCCGCGCGTGAATTCCGTTAATTCTCCCCGCTCGTTCCATAACAGCACATCGAAGCACCGGGTGGGCTGAGAAGAGAAGACAGCATCGTAAAGGCTGCGCTCGGTGGTCTTATGCCTCATTGTCTGGGGATCGAAGGGAAAGGGATGAGCAGATAGCCAGACGGGTTGAGGGGTTTTCTGAAGAGTAAGGGACAGGGCAAAGCCTTCGAGATGAAAGTTTCCCTGCCGGTTGTAACGCAAGCGTACCCGATAAGATCCGGTGGGGTACTGTTGCGCAAAACGATCCAGAGCCTCGGTAAAACGCTCCGCTGTCAAAGCAGGAAAGCCCAGTGCCTGAACGGAGTGGAGCAGACGACGGCAGTGATAATGGGGGAGTTCCCAGAGACCCAGATCGAGACGCAGGGTTTCGAGCAGATCGACGGATGCGTACCCTTCCAGAAAACGAGTTTTGGTGGCAATTTCAGCCCATTCGGCGGGGGCCTGCGACTCCCACGTGATACCGCTGCCCACGCCACAGCGAAGGCGATCATGAGGTACGTCGTGCCAGAGGGTACGGATGGGCACATTAAATTGCGCATCCCCGCCTGGGCGAATCCAGCCAATGGCCCCGCAATAGGCTCCGCGCGGACCATTTTCCAACTGTTTGATCCAGCGCATGGCTTGCCATTTGGGGGCGCCGGTGATGGATCCGCAGGGAAAAAGGGCAGAGAAAATCGCTTCGAGGTCGGTATCGGGTTTTAAGGAGGCGGTCACCGTGGACGTCATTTGATGTACGGTGGGGTAAGCTTCTACCCGACAGAGATCGGTGACGGCGACTGATCCGGACAGAGCGATGCGGGCCAGATCATTGCGCAGAAGATCGACGATCATGATGTTTTCGGCCCGATTTTTTGGGCACTGGGCCAAGTTCCAGGCGTTTTCCGGGGATGCGGTGCCTTTCATGGGACGAGTCAGGATACGATTGCCATGGGTTTCAAAGAACAGTTCCGGTGAAAGGGAGAGAAGGGCACCGCCGGTCCAGGACAGCCAGGCACTGAAATCAGCATCCTGAACTTGGCGCAGTTGCTCGTATAACCGCAGGGATGAGCCAGAGAACGTACTCTCCAGGCGTAACGTCAGGTTCATCTGATAAGCTTCACCCTGCGCAATGGCCTGACGCAAGGTATCCACTGCCTGAGTATAGGCTCCCTGCGTCAGGCTGAGTTGCCAAGGCCCTTTGGATGCCTCCGGGATGGAGGCGCTTTCTTCTTCCCATCCTGGTAGAGGGGCGTCGTATAGTCCAAAGCAGACCAAAGGAAAATCGTTCAGGGGAGAATGGGTGAGGGCGGCTGTATCGAAAGCGGCCGCAGCTTCATAGGCCACGAAGCCTGCAGCATAGGCACCTGTCTGACACGCTTGGGCAACCTGGCGTAATACGGGACGCACCTCCGCCAACGAACGGGCGATCAGACATTGACGGGGTTCACGAAATACGCGCCGGATGCGCAGCCCTGAACATTCGGCAAAATCGAGAATGATGTTCATGTTTCGAATTTTAAACTCAAGGGATACAGTCTGAAAGAAAGATTCGGTTAGAATGAAACAAATAGATCTGCATGGGAGGAGAGATGGCTCAGATTCAGCGCGTGGCCGTATTGGGGGCCGGGGTCATGGGGGCGCAACTGGCAGCGCACCTCGTCAACCTGGACATTCCTGTTTTACTCTATGATTTGCCCCTCGACAAAGGACCCACGAATGGACGGGTTCTGCAGGCCATTCATGGATTAAAAAAAATGAGCCCGCCTCCCCTGGTCGAACTCGAACGGGCAGGTTTGATCGAAGTGGCCAATTATGACGATCATTTGCCCCGACTTTCCACCTGTGATCTGGTAATCGAGGCTATCGGCGAACAGTTGGCCTGGAAACAAGCACTCTATGCGCGCATTTTACCCCACTTGGCTCCTCAGGGCTGGTTGGTGTCCAATACTTCCGGTCTGTCTTTGGAGGAACTCAGTGCCGCTTTGCCGGAAGATCTTCAAACGCGTTTCTGTGGCATGCATTTTTTCAACCCCCCCCGTTACATGGCATTGGTGGAATTGATTCCCACGACACGGACGGATCGGGACAGTATTACCGTTCTGGAATCCTTCATTACTACCCGTCTGGGCAAGACCGTTATCCATGCTCTGGATACGCCGAACTTTGTAGCCAACCGTATTGGGGTTGCTGCAACAGTAATTACCTTTCATCAGGCTCAGAATTTTGGCTTGTCCTGCGATCTGGTGGATGACTTGACCGGGCCTCTTTTGGGACGGCCCCGTTCTGCCACTTATCGCACTGCCGATGTGGTTGGATTGGACATTCTGTCCCATGTTATCAGTACAACCTATACCCAGGCACCGGATGATCCTTTTCGTGCCCTGTTTGCCCCTTTCCCCCTCCTCGAGGGACTCATCTCGGCAGGGGCGCTGGGTGCCAAAACTGGCGCTGGTTTTTACCGAAAGGAAGGCAAGACGATTCTTCGTCTGGACCCCATGACCCGTTCCTATGTGCCCAGCGGAGCCAAGGCGGAGGCAGGGGTGAAGGCTTGTCTGGAGGTTTCGCTGTCCCAAAGACTGGCCTGTCTGCGTGCCAGCACCCACCCCCAGGCCCAGTTTTTGTGGGCCATTCACCGCGATCTGTTTCACTACTGCGCCCTGAACCTGGCATACATGGCGCCTTCAGCCCGTGAGGTGGATATGGCACTGCGCCTGGGCTTTGGTTGGTCCCTCGGCCCCTTCGAACAGTGGCAACTGTCGGGTTGGTCAGAGGTGGCGGCGTGGATCGAGGAAGATCGACGGGCAGGAAAAACCTTGGTGGACCTCCCTCTGCCCGATTGGGCCATGGATCCACAACGTCAGGTCGTTCATACGCCACAGGGCTCCTGGTCAGCGGCTCGTGCCACCCTCAGTCCCCGTCTCTCCCCACCCTGGTTGAAACGTCAGCACTTCCCCCTGCGCTTGTTGGGTGAGGGGGGGAGTACTGCAGCCAGCGCGGGACGGACGGTGGCTGAATCCGAAGCCGCGCGACTCTGGACACTGGATGAAGATATTTTGATTCTGACCCTTCGTACCAAGATGAATATCCTGGGCGAAGTTGCGTTGGAAGCGCTGGATCAGGCGCTGACCGAGGCTGAAGGGCATTACCGTGCCCTGGTCCTGTGGAGTCCAGACCCGCACTTTTCAGCGGGCGGAGATCTCAAGGGGTTCATCGAAACCTATACCCGTCATGGTTTGACGGGGTTGGCACTGGCTCAGGAACGGTTCCAGCGCGTGGTTCAGCGTTTGCGCTGCAGTGCAGTGCCCACCGTGGCAGCCTTGCAAGGCTATGCACTGGGCGGTGGGTGTGAAGTCTCGCTGCACTGTACCCGCCGGGTCGCTTATACAGAAACCAATCTTGGCATGGTGGAAGTCAATGTAGGGATCTTTCCCGGTGCCGGGGGGCTGACGGAAGTCGCCCGGCGCGCAGGATTGCGCGCCTTGGCCGCCCAATCGCCCCTGCAGGTAGCTGACTACCTGCAGGAGGATTTGACGCGCATCCTGCGCTGCACAGTCAGCCAAAGTGCTCAGGAAGCTCGTTCCTGGGGCTGGCTCGAAAGCGGTGACGTTCTCGTTCCGCACCGTGAAGAATTGCTCCATGTGGCCCTGACACAAGCTCTGGCATTGGCGGAGTCCGGTTATGCGCCTGCTTTGCCTCGACTCTTTCCGGTGGGTGGAGTGGAAGGACGGGCCCAAATGCTTGCGGGGTTGGTCAATGCGCTACAGGGAGGGCAAATTTCGGCGCATGATTTCGAGATCGGACGTATCTTGGCCACGGTCGCCTGCGGTGGAGAATTGCCTGCGGGAACCTTGGTCAATGTGGACTACCTGCTTGGCCTGGAACGGACGCATTTCGGTCCCTTGCTGGCCACCCAAAAAAGTCGGGAACGCATTCAGTCTTTTCTGGAAACCGGCAAGGCTGTGCGTAATTAGTCAGGAGAGTGACATGAAAACAGCGTATATCGTGGCGGCTACCCGTACCCCTGTAGGGAAGGGGCGTGGACAGTTTGCCCAGGTACGGGCAGATACCTTGCTCATTACAGCCTTGCGGGGAGCCTTGGCACAGGTCCCCATGCTGGATCCGGAAGCGATTGAAGATGTGGTGATCGGGTGTGCCATGCCGGAAGGAGAACAGGGGCTCAACATTGCGCGCAGTGCGGCAGTTCTGGCGGGATTGCCTCTCTCCGCAGGAGCGATGACGGTCAATCGATTCTGTGCCTCCGGATTGTCTGCCATCCAGATGGCGGCAGAACGCATTCAGTTGGGCAGCGCAGACCTCATGATTGCCGGTGGCGTAGAATCCATGAGCCGCATCCCCATGATGGGCCGGCATCCTGCGCCCAGTCCCCTGATTTTTGAGACGCCTTTTCACACGCCGTTGGCTTGGGGAATGGGGGCGACTGCGGAAAATCTGGCCCATCAGTGGAACATCAGTCGTTTGGAACAGGATACGGTGGCTCTGGAATCGCACCAACGTGCACTGGAAGCACAACACCAGGGGTTTTTTGAAGCAGAAATCACCCCTGTCACCCTACTTCAGCACTTTTTGGATCTGAACACAGGACTGACAACACCACAGGAGAGAACCTGGCACCAAGACGAGGGCCCTCGTGCTGATACCAGTCTGGAGATTCTGGCTCGGCTCAAGCCAGCCTTCCACGTCAAGGGAAGCGTCACGGCCGGCAACAGCAGTCAGATTTCTGACGGAGCCGCCGCCCTCATTCTGGCCAGCGAAGAAGCAGTGCACCATCATGGATTGACCCCTCTGGCGCGGGTCCTGGGTTTTTCTGTCAAAGGGGTGCCGCCGGAGATCATGGGGATTGGCCCGGTCAAGGCTGTACCCCCTCTGCTGTCACGGCATGGGATCAGTCTTGCTCAACTGGACTGGATCGAGCTCAACGAAGCTTTTGCGGCACAGGTATTGGCGGTTCAGAAGAATCTGGCCTTCGACCCAGTTCGGCTCAACCCCCTGGGGGGGGCGATTGCACTTGGTCACCCCCTGGGGGCCAGTGGCGCCATACGCACGACTACGTTGATTCATGGTTTACGCCGCACTAACGGGCGTTACGGTTTGGTGACCCTATGTGTGGGTATGGGACAGGGGATTGCCGGGCTGTTCGAACGGGTATGATAGAATCCTGCCCTGTCATGTACAAGGAAACCCCATGAAAATACTGGTCCCTGTGAAGCGTGTTCTGGACTACAACATCAAGGCTCGAGCCAAGGCAGACGGCAGCGGTGTGGCGTTGGCCGGGCTCAAGATGTCCCTCAATCCCTTTGACGAGATTGCTCTGGAAGCGGCGATTCGCTTGAAGGAAGCAGGGCTGGCCACAGAAGTGGTGGCTCTTTCCTGTGGAGATGCAATGGTTCAGGAGGGATTGCGTACAGCCCTTGCTCTGGGCGCTGACCGAGCGCTCTGGGTATCTTCGACCACGGAATTACAACCCCTGGCCGTGGCTAAATTATTGCAAGCAGTGGTCCTGCGTGAAATGCCAACCTTGGTGATCTGTGGTAAACAGGCCATCGATGATGATGCAAACCAGACTGGACAAATGTTGGCTGCCCTGCTGAATTGGGGGCAGGCCACCAATGCCGCTGAAATACAGATGGGAGAGGGAAGGGTAGACGTGGTGCGGGAAACCGACGGAGGTACTGAAACTCTGCGTCTGCTTTTGCCTGCCGTGATTACGACGGACTTGCGCCTGAATGAACCGCGCTACGCCACGTTGCCCAATATCATGAAGGCCCGCAAGAAACCTATCGAAACCCTGACCCCCGAGGAGTTAGGGGTAACGGTGGAACCCCGTTTGAAGACTCTGCGGGTCCAGGAACCGCCCCAACGTCCTGCCGGTATCAAGGTGGACTCCGTGGCCACGTTGCTGGCGCGTCTCAAAAATGAAGCCAAGGTGATTTGAACGATGGAAAACCGAATTTTACTGGTCACTGAGTTGGGCCCTGACGGTCATTTGAAGTCCTCCATTCGTTCCCTACTCGCGGCTGCCAAGGCCTTGAAAGGGGATACGGATGTGCTGATCTGGGGAGGAGATACGACTTCCGCCCTGGTGGAGGCTCAACATTTGCCGGGGATCCATCGGGTTCTGAATGGATCAGGAGCGACCCTTGCGGAGGGACTGGCGGAAATGCTCTGCGCCCTGGTGCGACCTCTGGCGCGTCAATATACGCATATCCTGACCGCCGCGACGGCCATTGGCAAGAACTGGATGCCCCGCTTGGCTGCATTGGAAGATGTGGCCATGATCAGCGATGTCGTGGGCGTGGAATCTTCCGATACCTTTATCCGACCGATTTACGCCGGGAGCATCTGGGCAACGGTATGCTGCCCCGAATCCCTCAAACTGATGACGGTGCGCACCACGGCTTTTCCGGGGGTAGAGGGAGAAAGGACTGAACCGGTACCGGTGGAAAATCTGCCTTGTCCTGCAGCGATGCCGTTGTCCACCCGGATTTCTGTGCACACGCATGCGCAGGAAGGTCGTCCCTCCCTGGAGAATGCCCGAGTCGTAGTGTCCGGTGGGCGCGGACTGGGTAGCGCAGAACATTATGAGGCTTTGCTGGGGCCTTTGGCAGAGGAGTTGAACGCTGCGCTTGGGGCGTCCCGAGCCGCCGTGGACCTGGGCTATGCCCCCAATGACGTTCAGGTGGGTCAGACGGGCAAGGTGGTCGCTCCGGACCTGTATATTGCAATCGGTATTTCAGGAGCCATCCAGCATCTGGCTGGCATGCAGACTTCCCGGGTTATTGTGGCCATCAATAAGGACCCGGATGCGCCCATCTTCGCTGTGGCAGATTATGGATTGGTGGGGGATCTGAACCTACTGGTTCCTGAATTGACCGCAGCACTTCAAAAATGAGTGTTCTGGATTTCAAACTTTTTGTAGCGGAATCTCGTGTTCCATGCGTTTGACCTGGTTACGTTCGTCCACATAAACCAGGCGTGGCGAGAAGTTTTTCAATTCCTCCGGGGCATAACTGGCATAGGTGGCAATGATCAATATGTCTCCCACTTGAGCTTTTCGGGCAGCGGCGCCATTGACGGAAATCATGCCAGTGTTGCGCGCACCTCTAATGGCATAGGTCGTGAAGCGTTCTCCATTATTGACATTGTAGATATCGATCTGCTGATATTCATGAATGTCCGCCGCTTCCAGCAAATTTTCATCGATGGCGCAGGACCCTTCATAACCCAGTTCTGACTGGGTCACCGAGACGCGGTGCAGTTTGGCCTTGAGCATGGTTTGGAACATAGGCAATGGCAAGCAGACAGGCCTTCTCAAATTAATAAAAGTCGCATTTTACTCCAATTCTCTGGATTCATATTGCAAGCCCCTGCAGTCCTTGGGACAATAGCAGTTTTTCACTGTACATTTGATCAGGGAGGCGAGGTGGAAGAAAGGGCATGGATGGAACCCCATCAAACGCAACAGGAGGGTATGGCGCAACGCTTGCACCTCGAAAAACAGGTGCAAAGAACTCTGGCTGAAGATGTGGGCGCAGGGGATCTGACCGCATTCCTGATTCCGGAACCCGTGGTTTCTGAAGCACTGATCCTGGTTCGTGAAAGTGCGGTTCTGTGCGGGCAACCTTGGGTGAATGAAGTTTTTCGGCAACTGGACTCTCGTCTGCAGGTGGAGTGGCAGGTGGCCGAAGGCGCGGAAGTATTTCCCGGACAGAGAGTGGCTACGTTGAAAGGTCCGGCACGGGCATTGCTGACCGGTGAACGGGCTGCCCTGAATTTTCTGCAAACACTGTCGGGTGTTGCTACTCAAACACGCCAGTTCGTGCGTACCGTGGCTGGTACACGGGCGGTGATCGTCGATACCAGAAAAACCATTCCTGGGCTACGTCTGGCAGAAAAGTACGCCGTGCGGATCGGGGGGGGGACCAATCATCGAATGGGACTTTACGATGCCATCCTGATCAAGGAAAATCATATTGCTGCCACGGGTTCCATCACTCAGGCGGTTACCTTGGCACAGAGCATCAAGGGAACCTATAAGTTCATTCAGGTAGAGGTGGAAACTCTGGAGCAATTGGAGGAAGCGCTCATCGCCGGAGCAAATATGGTCATGCTGGATAACATGTCCCTCGAGATGCAACGACAGGCCGTGATGCAGGTTGCCGGACGGGCGCGAGTCGAAGTGTCCGGGGGAGTGAACTTGGAATCGGTACGCCAGATTGCAGAATTGGGGGTGGATCGAATTTCCATCGGAACTTTGACCAAGGACATCAAATCCATTGATTTTTCCATGAGGTTTAAGGATGTCAGCCTGTAATATTCAAATAGATTATGAAAACCCACAAGGCCTTGCTACGGCTTGGGCTCGTGTCCCAGAAGAGCCTTCCCAGGAACGGCGGCGGGTTTTGCTGGAGGAACTGGAAGATCTTCTGGGACAGCGGAATGCTGTATTGGTAGCCCATTACTATGTTCATCCCGATCTACAGGATCTGGCCGAGGGAACCGGTGGTCTGGTAGCCGATTCTCTCGAAATGGCCCGGTTTGGCAAGCAGCATTCAGCAACGACCCTGGTGGTGGCCGGGGTACGTTTCATGGGAGAAACAGCCAAGATTTTGTCACCCGAAAAAACCATACTGATGCCCGAACGTGAAGCCGAATGTTCTCTCGATCTGGGCTGTCCCAGCGACGCCTTCCATGCATTTTGCGATGCCCATCCCGACCGTACCGTAGTGGTCTATTCCAATACCAGTGCTGCGGTCAAGGCGCGTGCCGACTGGGTGGTAACATCGGGCTGTGCGGTAGCCGTGGTTCGCCACTTGCATGAACAGGGGGAAAAAATTCTGTGGGCACCAGACCGTCACCTCGGGGACTATGTGGCTCAGGAAACGGGCGCTGATCTGCTTTCCTGGCAGGGTTCCTGCATCGTTCACGACGAGTTCAAGGCCGCTGAACTGGCGGACTTGAAAATGAAAATGCCTTGGGCCAGGGTATTGGTCCATCCTGAATCGCCCCGGGCCGTTTTGGCACTGGCAGACTATGTCGGTTCCACGCGGGGTATTCTGGAAGCTGCAGGCACCCCGATGGTGGAAACCTTCATCGTCGCCACGGACAATGGCATGTTCCATAAATTGCGTCAAACCTATCCGGATAAAACCTTTATCGAAGCTCCCACCGCCGGGTCGGGCGCTACCTGCAAGAGTTGCGCCCATTGTCCCTGGATGGCCATGAATGGATTGGAAAATCTGCGCGCCATTCTGTTTGCGGGTACGCCTGAAGTTACGATCGATCCTGGTCTTGTCGATCGCGCTCGTTTGCCCATCGAGAGGATGCTGGACTTTACTCGAGCCGATGCACTACGGACGGCAGGACTGGTACCTCATTTGGGGGCTGCCTGAAGGAGATTCAGGAGGGAGTGAGCAGAGTGGGACAAGAGGATGCGGAACTCAGCGGATAATCCCGGCTGTAGTGAAGCCCTCGACTTTCTTTGCGCAAGCGTGCAGAGTTGACGATGAGTTGGGAAACCATCACAAGATTGCGCAATTCGAGCAAGTCTCGACTGACATGAAAATTAGTATAGAACTCCAGAATTTCCTCATGCAATAGTTTCAAACGATGCGCCGCCCGCTCTAACCGTTTGTCTGTACGCACGATTCCGACGTAATCCCACATGAAACGGCGTAATTCTTCCCAATTATGAGAAATAACCACTTCCTCATCAGGGTCGGTGACCTGGCTACTGTCCCAAGGCGGGATGAAGGTCAAAGGTGCGAAGGGTGGCTGGGAAAGAATGGCTGAACTGGCTTCACGGGCCATCACCACGCATTCCAGCAGTGAATTGCTGGCCAAACGGTTGGCACCATGCAAACCTGTATAGGCCGTTTCGCCAATAGCATACAATCCGGCCAGATCGGTACGTCCTTGCAGATCGGTGCGTAATCCCCCGCAGGTATAGTGCGCCGCTGGAACCACCGGAATGGGTTGGGTGGTCATGTCGATGCCCAGGGACAGACATTTTTCATGGATGGTGGGGAAATGCGTGCGAATGAACTCAGAGGATAGATGGGTAATATCCAGGTACACGCAATCCAAACCAAGACGCTTCATTTCATAGTCGATGGCGCGTGCCACGATATCGCGCGGAGCCAATTCTGCCCGGTCATCGTGTTCAGGCATGAAACGATGCCCATTGGGCAGACGCAAAATGCCGCCTTCTCCCCGTACGGCTTCTGAAATAAGGAAAGACTTGGCATGGGGGTGATACAGACAGGTCGGGTGAAACTGGATAAATTCCATGTTGGCGACAGTACAACCCGCCCTCCATCCTGCGGCGATGCCATCTCCCGTTGCCGTATCCGGATTGGTGGTGTAAAGATAGACCTTGCCTGCACCGCCGGTGGCCAGCAGGGTGTGAGGCGCAGTGAAGGCATGCACTTTACCAGTGGTTTCTTCCAGCGCATACAGACCCACACAACGCCGTTGCCCCGGCAGTCCAAGTTTTTCGCTGGTGATCAGATCGACCAGCATATGTTGTTCAAATATCTGGATGCGCGGATGTTGACGCAGTTGAGGATGCAGCGTGTTCTGAATGGCAGCACCGGTGGCATCGGCCACGTGGGCTACCCGCCGTTGGCTGTGTCCACCTTCACGGGTGAGGTGCAGCGTACCATTTTCCTGAGTAAAGCGAACCCCGCGCTGTGTCAGCCAGTGAATGGCCATTTCACCCCGCTCGAGAATGAAATGAGTGGCTTCGGTATCGCACAGTCCGGCACCGGCAATCAGGGTATCCTGCATGTGGGTATCGATGCTGTCCAAACTCGACAATGCAGCAGCAATGCCTCCTTGAGCGCGGGGGCTGGCGCCATCTTCCAGGAAACGTTTGGTAATGAGGGCAACTCTGAGTCCACGATCTGCCAACTCGAGGGCAGTGACACCCCCAGCCAGGCCACTGCCTACGATAATTGCTTCAAAGGATTTTACGTCTTCCATCATGGTCCATCAATCTATGTGTGAGACGGAGGACAAGCATAGCAGAATCCCCTGAGGATCTGGCAGTTGGTGCATGACCGGAGTTGTCATGAAAAAAATTATCCATTAGAATTGCCTTAAACATAAGAACAAGGTATTTTATCCCATACTTGAAAAAACGAGACCGGCATGAATTCACTTATCATGATCCTTGATTCTGATTACCGACGCTCCATTGCCCTGGAATCCTTTTTTATTCATACTTCCTTTCATACCATGCGCGTAGCTCAGGTGGATGATGCAAAATCACTGTTGCGCGGGCATCCCATTAAATTGGCGATCATCAATCAGGATCATGGAATCAATGGCAATGGATATGAATACATTCGTTTTATGCGCGAACATTATCCTGATATAGGAATTATCGTTCTGAGTGACAATTCATCGCCCATGGATCGAATTCTGGGAATCGAAATGGGCGCCGATGATTATCTGGTCAGGCCTGTGGACATGCGGGAACTTATGGCACGAATTCGGCGCTTATTGGAGCGTCTGAATATTTCTTCCTTTCATCTGAACAGTGGAATAAATTTTTCCGGCTTTGGTCTTGATCGTCAAAAGCGGGAAGTCACATGGATCACTTCGGGGAAAAAAATCCATTTCACCAACCGTGAGTACGATATGCTGCTCTGTCTGCTGGAAAACGCTAATCGGGTGGTGGGGCGCAACACGTTGGCCCAGGTGGTTTGTGGACGATCCTGGCATGCCGAGGATCGTTCGGTGGACGTCACCATTTCGAGCATCCGCTGCAAACTACGTCAACACAATCCTGCCGATACACTGATCCGCTCCATTCGAGGAACGGGGTACAGTTTGATCATTCGTCATGAATGATCAAAAAACTCGTTCGTTCAGGATCTGACGCAAATAGACGCCATAACCATTTTTGCTCAAGGGAAGAGCCAGTTTTTCCAACTGGGCTGCATCGATCCAGCCTTGGCGATAGGCAATTTCTTCGGGGCAGGATACCTTGAGTCCCTGTCGTTTTTCCACAGTCTGGATATATTGGGCAGCCTCCAGAAGGGAATCGTGGGTCCCGGTATCCAGCCAGGCAAATCCTCGTCCCAGCACTTCCACGCGCAATCGTTGCTGTTCGAGGTAAAGACGATTGAGATCCGTGATTTCCAATTCGCCACGCGCCGAGGGGGCCAGGGTACTTGCCAGATCACAAACCTGTGCGTCATAGAAATAGAGACCGGTGACGGCATAACGTGAACGGGGTTGAAGGGGTTTTTCTTCCAGTCCAATGACACGACCAGTTTCGTCAAATTCAGCCACTCCATAACGTTCAGGATCACTGACGGGATAAACAAAAACCGTGGCACCTTCGAGATGGTTGCCTGCTTGTCTGAGTTTGATGGAGAAATCATGACCGTAGAAAAGATTGTCTCCCAGTACCAGGGCACTGGGTTGATGTTTGATAAAATTTTTCCCGATCAGAAAAGCCTGTGCCAATCCACCGGGTTCCGGTTGGACGGCATATTCGAGATTTATTCCCCAGTGGTTGCCATCGCCCAGTAATTGTTGGAATCGTGGGGTATCTTGGGGGGTAGAAATAATCAGGATGTCACGAATTTCTGCCAACATCAGGGTACCCAGCGGATAATAAATCATGGGCTTGTCGTACACGGGCAGCAATTGTTTGGAAATGACCTGGGTAGCGGGATAGAGGCGGGTCCCTGAACCTCCCGCCAGGATGATGCCTTTTCTCATGCTTCCTGCCTCCGTTCCGCATAATTTTGTTCCAGCCAGGAACGATAGGCACCGGACAACACGCGTTCGCTCCACTCCTGATGATCCAGGTACCAGCGTACAGTCTGTTCCAAACCGGAGGCAAAGCTATGCGCGGGCTGCCAATCCAATTCCTTGCTAATTTTTCTGGCATCAATGGCATAGCGCCGGTCATGCCCCGGACGGTCTGTGACGAATTGTATGAGTCGACGGCGGGAACCCTGTGCCGTGGGGCGATGTCGATCCAGCGCATCACAGAGGGCTTCGACCACCGTCAGATTAGCTAATTCGCTATTTCCACCGATATTATAGGTTTCTCCCACACGGCCGGCTTCGAGGACTCGGCGAATGCCGCTGGCATGATCACTGACATGGAGCCAGTCCCGTACGTTTTGACCATCCCCATAAACCGGCAGAGGTTTGTCAGCCAGGGCTTGATGCAATATAAGAGGAATCAATTTTTCCGGGAACTGGTAGGGTCCATAGTTGTTGGAACAGTTGGTGGTCAGAACCGGCAATCCATAGGTATGGTGCCAGGCACGCACCAGATGATCGGAAGCGGCCTTGGAGGCGGAGTAGGGGCTGTTTGGCGCATAGGGAGTGGATTCAGAAAAAGCAGGGTCCTGGGGAGCCAGTGAACCATAGACCTCATCGGTGGAGACATGCAGAAAACGGAAATTTTCGCGTTCTTTCCCCCCCAATTCATTCCAGTACGCACGCACCGATTCCAGCAGATGAAAGGTGCCGACGATATTGGTTTGAATAAAGTCTGCCGGACCATAAATGGAGCGGTCCACATGACTTTCGGCAGCGAAATTGAGAATGGCGCGCGGACGGTGCAATTTTAACAGAGCGCGGACCAATGCCGTATCTCCAATATCGCCCACCACCAGCGTATGACGCGGATCCTGATCGAGGCTGGCCAGGTTATCCCGGTTTCCGGCGTAGGTCAGTTTGTCGAGAGTCAGCACGGGTTCATCTTGGAGATCCAACCAGTCCAAAACGAAATTAGCACCTATAAAACCAGCACCGCCTGTTACAAAAATCATATTGGCTCCTTTTTATGGGATTCTCGCACACGGGGATCAATTGTACCAATGACAAATGGTTTTGCGTAACCCATAAACAAACATTGCGTATAATGTATATTATGTTAAATTAAGCGGAGTAACGAAGCCCCATCCAGGGATGGGGCCAAGAAGATCCGTCTCTAAAGAACATTGATAATCAGCGCACCACTTTCATCCAGGGAGACTTGCAATTGGGGACAGCGGGATAATAAGCGTTGCTGTCTGGACAATAATAATGGATCTGTTGTCCATTGCTTGGTGTCATACCGCTGGGAGTCGACAAATTTTTTCCGGCAGGCCCCAGATTGGCATTGGGGTCCAATTTGGTCACCCGGGTGGCCCCTCCTCCTCCCAATACCTGAACTCGATCACCCACATGAAAAACTTCATCAGCCCCTTGAGTGACGGCAATAACATAACCACTGTCTAGTCGAATCGTAATTTCCACTCCGTTTTCGGTGGATAAGGCATTTTGAGCCGCATTGCCCGCTGCACCGGCGGCCAGTGCACCTAAAATTGTTGCTGCCGCATTGCCATTCCCCGCCCCAACGGTACTTCCCAGCGCAGCTCCGGCCACACCACCGCCCAAAGCACCCAGAATGCCGGGATCATTGCTTTGGATGCGAACCTTGTGCACGCTTTCCACCGTTCCCAGACGAACCGATTGTTCCCCGCGCACTTCTGTGCTGGTGTAGTCGCTGCCCCCCAAACCGGGGGATGAACAACCAGAGGACAGCGCCAAGGTCAAGGAACAAAGGGCGAGCGTCAAATATTTTTTGTGCGTCATGTTGAGTGATCTCTCTTGCGAATTTGTACATTCATCATTGTAACTTGCCAGTATGGAGTTTAACCGCGAGAAATGGTTCCGCACATCCCGTCTATGGTAATCTGTCAGTCTTTTCTGAAGGGTACCTTAAATCCATGGCTCAGTATGTCTATAGCATGAACCGAGTGGGAAAGATTGTCCCACCAAAACGGCAGATTCTCAAGGATATCTCTCTGAGTTTTTTTCCGGGGGCAAAAATCGGGGTGCTTGGACTGAATGGTTCAGGAAAGTCCACAATTCTCAGAATCATGGCGGGTATCGATCGGGATATCGAAGGTGAGGCTACGCCCCAACCAGGGCTTAAAATCGGTTATCTCCCCCAGGAACCCCAACTGGATCCCGAACTCACCGTCCGTCAGGCGGTGGAACAGGGTCTGGGTTCGATCATCGAAGCGCGTGCAGCTCTGGAGGCTGTCTATGCGGCTTATGCTGAGCCTGACGCGGATTTCGATCATTTGGCTACCGAGCAGGCTCGTCTTGAAGCCATTCTTAGCGCAACTGATGGGCATAGTACAGAGTTACAAATGGACATTGCTGCCGATGCTCTGCGCCTTCCTCCCTGGGATGCCCTGATTGGCAACCTGTCTGGCGGGGAAAAACGTCGTGTGGCTCTGTGTCAGTTACTGATCTCCAAACCTGACATGCTGTTGCTGGATGAACCCACGAACCATCTGGATGCAGAAAGCGTCGATTGGCTGGAACAGTTTTTGCAGCGTTTTCCAGGAACCGTGGTGGCAGTGACCCACGATCGGTATTTTCTGGACAATGCCGCCGAGTGGATTTTGGAACTGGATCGTGGCCACGGTATTCCCTGGAAGGGTAACTACAGTTCATGGCTTAGTCAGAAAGAAGACCGTCTGAAGCAGGAAGAGTCTCAGGAATCTGCCCGTCAGAAAGCAATTCACAAGGAACTGGAATGGGTTCGTCAGAACCCCAAGGGTCGTCAGGCCAAATCCAAGGCCCGCCTGGCCCGCTTCGAAGAACTGAATTCGCAGGAGTATCAGAAGCGTAACGAGACCCAGGAAATTTTTATTCCTGTGGGTGAACGTTTGGGAGATTCCGTCATAGAACTTGATGGAGTCACGAAATCCTTTGGTGACCGTCTGCTTCTGGATAACATCAGTCTGACCATTCCGCCCGGTGCCATCGTTGGCATCATTGGTCCCAATGGAGCCGGCAAATCCACATTCTTCCGCATGATCGTCGGTCAGGAAACCCCGGACTCCGGTACGATCAAATTGGGTTCTACTGTCAATCTTTCCTATGTGGATCAGTCACGGGAAACTCTGGACAGTGACAAAACCGTCTGGGAATTCATTTCCGGAGGTTCAGATCTGCTCACTGTGGGCAAGTATGAAACTCCGTCTCGTGCTTATATTGGACGTTTCAATTTCAAGGGAGCGGATCAGCAAAAGATTGTAGGGAATCTGTCGGGAGGGGAACGGGGTCGCCTGCACCTGGCTAAGACCCTGATTCGTGGGGGGAATGTGCTGCTTCTGGACGAACCTTCCAACGATCTCGATGTGGAAACCCTGCGTGCCCTGGAAGATGCCCTGCTGGAATTTGCCGGAGCCGTGTTGGTCATCTCCCATGATCGCTGGTTTCTGGATCGAATTGCCACCCATATCCTGGCCTTTGAGGGAGATTCGCAAGTAACCTTCTTTACCGGCAACTATCAGGAATACGAAGCGGATAAAAAGAAACGTCTGGGGGAAGATGGGGCACGGCCCCGTCGCTTGCGCTATAAACCCTTGCACGGTTGATCCTGCAGGAGACCGATCAATTCCTCGGTGCTGAGGGTGCTGGTTTCTCCAGCGCCCTCCAGCAGACTATCTGCGAGGTTGCGTTTACGTTCATGCAGTGCGACGATCTTTTCTTCGATGGAATCCTTGATGATCAATCGATAAACCGTCACGGGGCGAGTCTGCCCCATGCGATGGGCGCGGTCCGAAGCCTGATCCTCTACCGCAGGATTCCACCAGGGATCCATATGAATGACATAATCCGCTGCGGTGAGGTTGAGCCCTACCCCACCGGCCTTGAGACTGATGAGAAAGATATCATCCGTTCCTTCCTGAAAGGATCTGACACGTTTGGATCGTTCAGCGGAGGGAGTGGATCCATCCAGATACTGATAGGTAATATGATGTTCTTCTAGGGATTGTCGAATCAGGGTTAGATAATCCACGAACTGACTGAAGACCAGAGCCCGGTGCCCACTTTCCTTCAACTCTTCCAGAATTTCCATGAGTGCGGTAATCTTGGTGGAAATCCAGGGTCGGGCAGGGAGAATTAGAGCACCATGGCAACAGGCCCGACGCAACTTCATAATTCCTGCTAATACCTTGATTCGATTGGGCTGTTCGTCACCCGGCAAGGTTGTGTTCTCCAGTGCTTCGAGACGGACTGCTTCGTACATGGCCTGTTCCTCTGGGGTGGCCTCCAGTTGTAGCGTGACTTCCGTACGTTGTGGTAATTCAGTCAACACCTGAGACTTGGTACGCCTCAGGATGAAAGGTTGAATCAGGCGGCGCAATTGTTCCCGTGCTTCCACATCCCCATGGCGTTCGATGGGGTAGGAAAACTTTTCCGTAAACGTATCCAGGGACCCCAACAGGCCGGGATTGATGAAACGAAACAGATTCCATAATTCTCCGAGGTGGTTTTCGATGGGAGTTCCCGTGGTCAACAAACGAAAATCCGCATGAATCTTCATGGCCGCCTGTGAGCGCTTGGTGCCTGGATTCTTGATGGCCTGGGCTTCATCCAGCACGCAAGTGGCCCAATGATGGCTTCCAATCATCTCCGTTTCTTGCTGAAACAGGGTGTAACTCAGAATGACCAGGGAATTCGGGCCCAAGTCCGCCAGTTGGTTTTTTCCACCTACGCAGAGCCACTGAAGGTTCAGCGTGGGAGAAAAACGTTGGGCTTCCTGTACCCAGTTGCCGCAGACTGAGGTGGGCGCAACCACCAAAGCCGCACCCAGAGGGGCTCGGTAAAGAAGCAAGGCCAATGTTTGAAGTGTTTTGCCCAACCCCATGTCATCTGCCAAGCAGGCCCCTGCCCCAACTTCGGCGTGGCGTACCATCCAGGCAAACCCTGACCGTTGATAATCCCGCAATTCTGCTTGAAGCGTGGGGGGGATCTGGGGTTCCCATTGACTCAGGGATTCATGTCGCGACAGTAAATCAATCCAACGCTGATCGGTGATTGCGGAATTTTCCTGCTCGATCAGTTCAGATAGATGGGGCGCTGAAAGTGCATGAATTTGAAGTTCTCCTGCTTCTTCCTGGGCCAGACTGGCCAGTCCCCGAATTCGATTCAGCAATCCTTCACTCAAAGCAATGAATTGCCCATCCGACAAAGCCACGAAACGACAATCCGCATGTTTTGCCGCTGCCATGAGGGTTTTGAGTTCCAATACGGTATGGGCATCCACACGCACGCCTCCAGAAACCTTGAGCCAATCTCCCTGAGAATTGATCTGAAGCGCCATTTGAGGAAGTTGGGCTTCTCCACGGATACGTAAACTTTCTCCTGCCGGCCAACGCAGGTACACGGTGGACTCCCCCATGGCCTTGAGCAATGTCAGGATTTCACAGGCAGCGGCAGGGTGGCGACTGGTTCCTGTAAAGGGAAGGTCGGCAGGGACCAACCAGGGAAGACAGGCTTCGAAGATCTGTTGGGCGCGAGTTCTTTCCAGTTCCAGCGCGCGCTTCACACCGTGCAGCATGGCATCACTTTCACCCTCGATACAAATAGTATGCCCTGCTCCAGGAATAAAGGATTCCCGGGCCTCTCCCAGAGGGTAAACCACCAAAGCAAGACGAATCCCTTCGGGATGAGGAGACAGGAGTGCATAAAAGCACGGAGAAGCCTCTGTCAGTGATAGATTGGCCGGGACGGGAGGAACCCCATGTACAAGAAAACGGGGAGTCAGGGTCTTGAGCAAGGCAACGACCCGTTCCTCCTGAGGAAGAGGGATCTGTTGCCCAATTTCCCCTAAAATATCACGTAGACGGATTTCTTCATCGCTCAGTCCATAAAGACGCAAACGGTGGGAAGACTCTTGTTCGATCCACAAATCTTCACCCATGGGAATCTGTGGTTCCAACTGTAGATGCCAATGGTGACGGTCACGTCCGCTGATCAAAACGAAACGCCCTGCCACAAGTTCAACGGTTTTTTGGAGGTCATGTCCCCAAAATATCAAGGGGTGTCCCATCAGCAAGCGCAGAGCCTGCGGAACAAAAAAACGTTTGTCGTGGGGCTTTTGATCCACCAGTGTATTTCTCAGATACGCAATCACGGTTTTATCCTGCTCTGTGACGCTTTCTAATTCCTGGGTGATGTTAATGAGTCGCTGAAAGGTAATGGCTTTGCTGGCTCCCCATGATCCATGGATCTGACGTTTCTGTTCCCGCGCTTCAAGGAGAAGATTGCCTGTATCGGGATGGCGATGGAGCGTCCAGTAAAAGCGCTGTTGACGGACCGGTATGAACGTTTCGCCCAACTCTTCCCCCAGTCGCTCCAGCGCACCTAGTGCCCGCTCCCACAGAGGTTGACGACGAATGGCGGAAACCAGAGTAAGAGAGCCCATTTCCTGGTGCAGATGGGTAGCATGGAGCGCAGGACTTCCCATTTGCATGCGCTCCAGAAGTTCCCAGGCTTCCGCCGCAATCCATCGGTATCCGTGGGATTCTGCACGGCGTGCCAGTTCAGTCAAACGTATCGTGTCGATCCGTTCTCCATCCCCATCCACCCACCAACAGGCCAAGGCCCGGAACAATTGCGCCAGAGACTCCTTCTCGCCAATTTCCGCGCGATCCTCTCCAAGCGTTGCCTGAACAGACTGAGTTGCGTGGGCGACCTGACCCAGACAGGCATAAATGGAACTCATACCGGTTCCATTGCGAATCACCAGGGCAATATGCTGGGAGGCTCGTTCCAATGCTTTTGGATCACCGCTGGAAATCAGGGAAACTACATAGGCAATTCCTCCCAGTCCACTCATGCCCTGTTTGCGCAGATCCTGAGGTTTCCGGCAATCTTTCAATACTTTTTCGAACAGTGGAATGGCAGGCTCGGTTTGTCCTCGCAAAACCAGAACCAATCCTTCGATGCAGTGCGCCAGGGGAAAAGGGCGTCCCCGCACCAAAGTCAGTGATTCCTCCAGGTGTCCACGCAAAATCATGGGTTCGCAGAGTACACTGGCAAACCATTGCCGTTGTTCTTCGGGAGCCAGACGCGCCTGTTCTCGTAACCAGGTAAGGGGGCCTTTGCAGGGTTCCAGACGATTGGTTCTCAATGCAAGAATGGTGGCGGCAATGGTGAGAGCAATTTCATGGGGCAAAGAATCGAATTGCTGAGCCGAAAAAGGTGCGTCAAATAGAGTCAGATAGGGATTGCGCAAGCGCCATTCAGAGGCAAAGTAACTTTGCAGCGTTTGAGCCAACTTGGAGAAATCCTCAAATCGACGGGCGTACAATGCCAAGCGTAAATCTCGTACCCCTTCGTTGAACTGGCGCACAAAATAACCAAAGCGGTAATCGGCAATCTTGAAGACCTGGCGCACTGTATCCAGCGCCAAGAGGATTTGAGTTTCATCTTCCGGCATGCGGAGGATGACTTCGCTCAGCGTCGGAACACAGGCTAATCTACCCTGATTCAGGATCAGTTCATTTTTTTCCAGGAGATATTCGATCAAGGGAGTAGTATCCGAGACCGGTAAATCGCTGCGCTGGCAAAATACTTCCCAGAGGGTATGGATCTGGTTTCTGGTCAGAGAGAGATAGGATAGAGAAACCAAACGCAATAAACAGCGCGCGGGATCAGAAACCTCCAGAATCGGGGCGTCCAAAAAAGGGGCAGAGGCAGAGGAAGTCGAGTTCAAATGAGAAATCCTGAAGGAGGCCAGCGTGTCATGATCCTGTAACTCATTCTTGCAATTCTATGATGAAATTCAATCTGGTGCCAAGTATCCTCCGGGAAGGTTGCGAGAAGAATGAACGAAGGGTAGCATGGTAAGGTTTTTTTGGAGTGATAGATGTCCCAAGCCTTGATTGAAATCGAAGACCTGCACTTCAGTTATGGTGCAAGACCCCTCCTGAAAGGAATCAGTTTCTCAATTCAGGAGGGGAAAATTTCTGCCATTCTAGGCACCAGTGGTTCGGGCAAGTCCACTCTTCTGCGCCTTGTGGGAGGGCAACTGCGTCCACAGCGGGGAGCCGTGCGCTATCGCGGGCAGGTGGTGCACGAGATGTCTGACCGGGAACTTTACACCATGCGCCGTGAACTGGGGATGATGTTTCAGATGGGGGGGCTATTCAGTGACCTGTCCGTATTTGAAAACATTGCTTTTCCCCTACGGGAACATACTCGCCTTGCACCCCGTCAAATTCGGGATCTGGTCCTCATGAAATTACAAGCCGTGGGACTGCGCGGCGCCCGGGATCTCATGCCGGCCGAACTCTCGGGAGGAATGGTTCGGCGGGTTTGCCTGGCCCGTGCCGTGGCACTGGATCCCACCCTGGCCATCTATGACGAACCCTTTGCCGGTCTGGATCCCATTTCCCTCAACGCCGTGGCCCGCTTGATTCGGGAACTAAATGACAGTACCGGAATCACATCGATCGTGGTCACTTACGACGTCAGCGAGTCTCTGAAGGTGGTGGATGATATATTTTTACTTTCAGAGGGCGTCGTTGTCAGTCAGGGTACGCCTTCTTCACTCAGTCAGAATACTCAAGATGCTTATGCCTATCAGTTCATCCATGCCGAGGCCGATGGCCCCGTGCCTTTTCAATGGCCCGCGCCTCCGCTGGAACAGGATTTTCGACCGTCATTGTTTTGATCTCCCTTCTCGTTATCGGGTGACATTGCGTCCTTCTTTTCGTCACGCTTCACTTTACAATTGAGATTCCGACCACGATGGCCACTGTTGCTGCCCCTCCCCCTTCTTTGCCACCTAAATTCGCCAAAGGAAAGAAATGGTTATGGCTGATCGGCATCGTCGTTTTCTTACTGATGTTAGGCCTGTTCCGTCACTTTCGCCAGAATGCTCATGACCCGAAAACCCTCAGGCAACCTGCGCCCACCCCCGTTTCACTGGCTACTGCCCATCAGGCCGACTTTCCGGTCTGGCTGACCGGACTGGGAACGGTCACGCCCGTGTATACCGTCACTCTGAAAAGTCGCGTGGATGGCGAGTTGATGAAGGTTTATTTCAAGGAGGGAGACCGGGTTCACCAAGGGGATCCCATCGTTGAAATCGATCCCCGCCCCTATCAAGTCCAGTTGGCTCAGGCCCAGGGTCAACTGATCCATGATCAGGCCTTGCTGGAGAATGCGCGAATCGATCTCAAACGATACGAGGAACTGATCAAAACGGGCGCCATTCCGGATCAGATATTGGTCACACAGCAAGCGCTGGTGCACCAATACGAGGGTACGGTCACCTCGGATCAATCTCAGGTGGACAACGCCAAACTCCAATTGATTTATTGCCATATCACAGCCCCTGTGAACGGGCGTCTCGGCATTCGACTGGTGGATCAGGGCAACATGATCCTGGCCGCTGGCAACATGGGTTTGGTGGTGTTGACCCAACTGGATCCGATTACCGTGATTTTCCCCCTTCCTCAAGATTATCTGAGCGACATTCAACAGGGGATGAACAGTCCCCTGGCTCCCCTCAAGGTAGAGGCTTGGGATCGTTCCAACCAGCATTTATTGGCCACGGGCGAGTTGCAAACCCTGGACAATCAGGTTGACATCACCACGGGAATGGTCAAATTGCGTGCCCTGTTCGTCAATCATCATGACGTACTCTTTCCCAACGAGTTCGTCAACGCCAGGGTCCGCGTGGCGGTCTTGCCTCAGGTTACCGTCATTCCGGTGGCCGGGGTACAACAGGGGGATCAAGGTCCCTTCGTGTTCGTGGTAGACAATAACATGAAGGTATCTCTTCGCAAGGTCAAAGCCGGTCCAGCCAATGGAGATGAAATTGCCATACTGAGTGGCGTTCGTCCGGGAGAACGGGTCGTGACCGAAGGGGTCGATAACTTGCGTTCAGGAATGACCGTCACCCTCGCTCAACGCGCGTCTTCCATTCCTGCCGTTTCCCAGTGAATTTTTCCAGCCCTTTTATCGATCGTCCGATCGCCACTTCCCTTGTGATGGTGGCGATCCTGCTGTTGGGATTGATTGCCTGGCGTCAACTTCCCTTGTCTGCGTTACCCGAAGTGGATTATCCCACCATCGAGGTCACGACACTTTATCCTGGGGCAGGGCCCGAAGTGATGGCCGGAACCGTAACTGCCCCTTTGGAACGTCAGTTCGGACAAATGGCGGGCTTGACCCAAATGGCCTCCACCAGTTCCGGAGGCGCCTCCGTCATTACCCTCCAGTTTTCATTGTCCCAGTCCATCGATGTGGCGGAGCAACAAGTTCAGGAAGCGATTAACGCTGCCGGTACCTTTCTGCCCACAGACCTGCCCATGCCACCCCTGTATAACAAGGTCAATCCTGCCGATGCGCCTATTTTGACCTTGGCGGTGACCTCCCCGCATATGACCTTGCCGCATCTTCAGGATTGGGTCGAGACGCGCCTGGTGGGCAAACTTTCTCAAGTTTCAGGTGTGGGCATGGTCAGTATGGGAGGGGGATTACGTCCGGCCGTGCGAATTCGGGGCAATCCCACGGCCCTGGCCTTGCGCCGCCTTGGATTCGAAGATTTGCGCATTGCGATCATCAACAACAATGTGGACCTCCCCAAGGGGAGTTTCGATGGCCCCAACCACTCGGTGACGGTGGATGCCAATGACCAATTGCATGATGCCGCGTCCTATCGTCAAGTCGTCATCACCTATCTGAACGGCGCACCGGTCCGGATTGGAGATGTGGCCGAAGTCGTGGATGACGCCGAAGATGTACATCTGGCTGCCTGGAAAAATGATACACCGGCCATCATCGTTAACATTCAACGCCAACCCGGAGCCAATGTTATTCAGGTATCCGATCGGATCAAGGCACTTCTCCCCAAGTTACAGAATTCCTTGCCTGAAAGTGTCAAAGTTGAATTATTGTCTGACCGCACCACCACCATTCGCGCTTCCGTCCACGAGATTCAGTTTGAGTTGATGTTGGCCATTGCCCTGGTGGTCATGGTGATTTTTCTGTTTCTGCGCAGTTTGCCGGCTACCCTGATCCCTGCCTTTGCCGTGCCAGTTTCTCTGATCGGTACTCTGGGCGTCATGTACCTGGCCAATTTCAGTATCAATAATCTCACGCTGATGTCCCTGACCATTGCCACCGGATTTGTCGTGGATGATGCCATTGTCATGATTGAAAATATCAGCCGTTATCGAGAAATGGGTGAAGATGCCCGCACGGCTGCCTTTACCGGATCTCGTCAGATCGGTTTTACCATCCTTTCCCTGACCTTCTCCCTGATCGCCGTACTCATCCCGCTGCTGTTCATGTCGGATGTCATCGGGCGGCTGTTCCGGGAGTTTGCCATCACCCTGGCCGTCACCATCCTGATTTCGGCGTTTGTCTCCCTGACACTCACGCCCATGCTCTGTGCCCATATGCTCGGAGGCAAGGAAGCACCGGAAACAGGGTGGCGCCTTCATTGGAAACAATTTCTTGACCGCCTGATCCAGTCCTACGCGCGTTGGCTGGACATCGCCCTGCATCATCAGGGACTGGTATTGTTCACGGCCTTACTCACCCTGATTCTCACCGCAGCCCTCTACCTTTATCTTCCCAAAGGATTTTTTCCTATTCAAGACACGGGTATCCTGCAGGCCATTACTCAGGGTCCTCAAACTATTTCCTTTGGCGCCATGCGTCGGGAACAGTTTTCATTGGCACAAAAAATTCTGAAGGATCCCGCTGTGGAAAGCCTGTCTTCCTTCATCGGAGTGGATGGATCAAATACCACGATCAATTCGGGCCGTATGATGATCAATCTCAAACCTTTTGCCCAACGGGGAGAGGAAAAGTCCATCCAGGCAATCATGCGCCGCCTGCACGAAACCATGGTCCAAAGCCATAGTGCTCTGGAAGTCTATTTCCAGCCCGTTCAGGACATGACGCTGGAAGATACCCTGAGTCGAACCCAATATCAATTGACACTGGAAAGTCCAAAAATAGCCGAGATCCAGCGTTGGGTTCCCCTTCTTCTTGAAAAAATGCGCCATATTCCGTCGCTTCGTAATGTCGCCAGCGACCAGCAAGATCAAGGAAAACGGATCTTTCTGGACATCGACCGGGACAACGCTCTACGCTTGGGGGTTTCTGTCGCCGCATTGGATAACCTGCTCTACGATGCGTTTTCCCAACGAATCGTGTCGACCATTTTTACTCAATCCAACCAGTACCGCGTAATTCTCGAAAGCGGGCCGCAATTCAGTCAAACCCCCAATCAGTTGCACCTGTTCTATGTCCCCGGTGCCAACGGTGCACAGGTTCCTCTGGATCAATTGGCCCATATCCGGGAAACAACCGGTCCTTTATCGATCCATCATCTGGGACAATTCCCTGCGGCCACCCTCTCCTTCAATCTGGCCCCCCATCAATCCCTTGGGCAAGCCGTGGAAGCTATCGACCAAGCGGTCAACAAGTTGAACTTGCCTCAGAGTATGGAACTCCAATTTCAGGGCGCTGCCCGTGCCTACCAGAAGTCGCTCTCTTCCACGCTGCTACTCCTGCTGGCAGCAGTGGTGACCATGTACATCGTGTTGGGGGTCCTTTATGAAAGTTATATACATCCCATCACCATCCTGTCCACCCTTCCTTCGGCAGCCGTGGGCGCATTGCTGGCCCTGTTTTTGACGGGCCATGATCTTGATATTCTGGGCGTGATCGGCATCGTACTCCTGATCGGTATCGTCAAGAAGAATGCCATCATGATGATCGACTTTGCTCTGGAAGCCCAACGGCACCAAGGGCTATCTCCGGAACAGGCCATCCGGGAAGCTTGTCTGTTGCGTTTCCGTCCCATCTTGATGACCACCTTGTCGGCGTTTTTTGCGGCTTTCCCCTTCCTCTTCGGTTCAGGAATCGGAGCCGAGTTGCGACAACCCCTGGGTTTGACTTTGGTAGGCGGGCTTTTGGTCAGTCAGTTACTGACTCTCTTTACCACCCCGGTGATCTATCTGGCTATGGAACGACTGGTGGGACGTTTGCGCGTACTAACGGGCCGGCAGGCATGAACCTGACCGGAGTGTTCATTGCTCGCCCCATTGCGACAACCCTGTTGACGGCAGCCATCACCCTGGCGGGATGGGTAGGCTTTACCCTCATGCCCATTGCTCCTTTGCCGCAAATCGACTTCCCGGCCATCAACGTTCAGGTAGCGCTGCCCGGTGCCAGTCCAGAAACCATGGCCGCCATCATGGTCACTCCCCTGGAACGAACGGTAGGACGAATCGCCGGGTTAACGGAAATGACTTCCTCCAGTGCCACCGGGATGGCCTCCCTTAGTTTGCTCTTCGACCTCGACCGGGATATCAACGGGGCGGCCCGCGACGTCATGGCTGCCCTGGATGCGGCGCGCAGCTTGTTACCCCCTGCTCTGCCCTTCAATCCGGTTTATCGCAAGATCAATCCGGCAGATGCCCCGATCCTGGTCATGACCATGACCTCGCCGACCAAGCCCCCCGGAGAGATCTATGATGCGGCCTCCACCATTGTCGCCCAACGTTTGTCTCAAGTCGACGGAGTTGGGCAGGTTCTGGTGGGTGGCGGTTCCCTGCCAGCGGTACGCGTTGAACTAAATGCGCCTGCCTTGCAAAGTTATGGCCTCTCCGTGGAGAATATCAGAACCGCAATATCAAACAATAATGTCAATATTCCTAAAGGGATAATAGAAAATACCGAGAATCGGTGGCAAGTCGATGACAACGATCAGGCGAAGACAGCCAAAGAATATCGTCCCCTCGTTCTGGCCTACCGCCATGGAAATCCTATCCGTTTACAGGACATTGCCGAAGTGGAGGACAGCGTACAGGATCTGCGCACGCTCGGACTGGCCAACGGGCAACGGGCCATCCTGCTTATCGTCAGTCGTCAACCCAGTGCCAACATCATCGAAACGGTGGATCGTATTCGTGCCATTCTGCCACGCCTGCAAGCCTCCATCCCGACTTCCATCGATCTCAAGGTGGTTATGGACCGCACACCCTCCATTCGTGCCTCGTTGCATGACGTGGAACGTTCTCTGGTGATTGCCACGGTACTGGTGATTTTGGTGGTATTCCTGTTTCTGGGGGAGGTACGTGCGGCGCTCATACCCAGTATTGCCATTCCGGTTTCCCTGATCGGGACCTTTGGTATCCTCTATCTAGGGCACTACAGTCTCGACAATCTTTCCCTCATGGCCCTGACGGTCGCCACGGGGTTTGTGGTGGATGACGCCATCGTCATGCTGGAGAATATCACTCGCCATATCGAACGCGGGCTTCCTCCTCTGCAGGCCGCTCTGATCGGCGCCAGGGAAGTGGCTTTTACCGTTGTGTCCATGAGTGTTTCCCTGGTGGCCGTATTCATCCCCCTGCTCCTGATGGGGGGTATGGTGGGACGCATGTTTCGCGAATTTGCCGTGGTTTTATCCGCGGCTGTGCTGGTTTCCCTGGTGGTATCCCTGACTACCACGCCTATGCTGTGCGGACGTTGGTTACGTCCCGTAGATCCGCAGCATCGAATTCCCTCCTCAGCCTGGCAGCGTCGATTACACTGGGGAGTCCGGTTGTTCGAACGACTCGAAAATGGGTACCAACGCACTCTGGATACCGCACTTCACCATAAGCGTCTGGTTCTGTTTTTGCTGTTCTTAACCATCGGTCTGAATTTTTATCTCTTTTCCATCGTGCCCAAGGGGTTCATGCCGCAACAGGATACGGGGCGCCTGATCGGTCGGGTTCAGGCCGATCAGAATATTTCCTTTCAGGCCATGCGCGACAAAATGACACACTTCATCCGGATCTGCAATAGTGATCCGGATGCCCAGGATGTCATTGGTTTTACCGGCGGCGAAGCGCGCAATGCCGGTAACGTTTTCGTGGTTCTGAAGCCGGAAGGAGAACGCCATGCCACCTCGGATGAAGTCATTGCCCGTCTGCGCACTCGGTTTAAAGCGGTGACCGGGGCCAGCCTTTACTTTCAACCCATCCAGGACCTGCGCTTTGGTGGTCGCGTGGGTAATGCCCAATATCAGTACACCCTTCAGGGAAATCATCTGGAAGAATTGCGGACATGGTCACGACGTATCCGCATCGCATTGGCCAAATTACCCGAATTGGCTGATGTCAACAGTGACCAGCAGGAACTGGGTCTGGAATCCTGGCTCGAGATCGATCGGGATACCGCGGCACGTCTGGGTGTTGATCCACGCTCGCTGGATCAGGTCCTCAATGACCTGTATGGGCAGCGCATCATTTCAACCATCTTTAATCCACTCAACCAATACCGTGTGGTAATGGAAGCCGCCCCCCCTTATTGGCAATCTCCTTCCATGCTCGAACAAACCTATATTTATGGAACTCATGGCGACATGGTGCCATTGGCTGCCGTGGTCAAGATTCGTCCGGGCAATGATTCCCTGACCGTCAACCACCAGGGACAATTTCCTGCCACCACCATTACCTTCAATCTTCCTCCCGGAGTTTCCCTGGGACAAGCCACGGATGCCATCCATCGTACTTTCAAACAACTGGGCGTTCCTCCTTCCATTCAAGGTTCTTTCGAAGGCACCGCCAAAGTCTTCAAGGACTCTCTGTCCAGTGAACCCCTGCTGATCTTGGGGGCATTGGTGGTGGTTTACATCGTATTGGGTATTCTCTACGAAAGTTTGATTCACCCCCTGACCATTCTTTCCACCCTTCCTTCTGCGGGGGTCGGAGTTGTCGTGGCCCTGCTGATCACGGGGCAGGAGTTCAATTTGATGACTCTGATCGGGATCATCCTGTTGATTGGAATCGTCAAGAAAAATGCCATTTTAATGATCGACTTTGCCCTGCAGGCTGAACGGAGCGAAGGACTGTCTCCGGAAGAAGCTATTCTGAAGGCCTGTGTCAAACGATTTCGTCCCATTTTAATGACCACTTTGGCTGCCATGTTCGGAGCTTTGCCCCTTGCCCTGGACTGGGGAAGTGGCGGAGAATTACGTCGACCTCTGGGTATTGCCATTCTGGGCGGACTGGCATTGAGTCAATTACTGACCCTGTATACCACCCCCGTGGTCTACCTATATCTGGATCGTTTTCGTCAGCGCTGGGGAAAGCGTTTCACCTGGAAACGCATCATTCCGGCCAATTCCATCGCGAGTGATGTATGAAAAATCCGTATCGATGGTCCTGGTCGCTGTCTTCCTTGGTTTCACTTCTGGTTCTGGCATTGTCGGGATGTGAAGTGGGACCCGATTACGTCAAACCCACCTCACCCACGGCCAATAGTTTTCGGGTGCCGGTGGGCTGGAAAGTCGCCTCTACGCAGGGGACACCCATTCCTGCGCGCTGGTGGACCCTGTTTCAGGACACCACTCTGGATCAATTGGAGATCCAGGTGGCCCAGGCCAATCAGACGGTGGCCCAGCAAGAAGCAGCCTGGCGCCAATCCCAGGCATTGGTGCGCAGTACTCAAGCCGGGTTGTTCCCCACGCTGGGCCTGTTCGCAGCCGAATCCCGTAACCGGGCTTCGGCCAATGGGGTGGTTCTGGGCAATGGCCTGATTTACAACAATGACATGGCGGCCCTGCAAGCCAACTGGGTGCCGGATCTGTGGGGATCGGTGCGACGGAGCATCGAGGCCAACCAGGCCTCGGCGCAGGCCGATGCCAACCAGGTGGCCGCTACGTTGCTGAGTTTGCAAAGTCTGTTGGCGGTGGACTATTATCAACTACGCACCGATGATGCCGAATCGGCCCTCCTGATGGAGGCGGTCAAGGCTTATAAGAAATCCCTGGATCTGACCATCAACCGTAAAAAATTCGGAGTGGCTGCGGATACGGATATTCTTCTTGCCGAAAACCAGTTGGAAACGGCCAGGGCTCAACTCATCGACGTGGAGGTTCAACGCAGTCAGATGGAACATGCCATTGCCGTGTTGATAGGAAAAGTGCCTTCACAGTTCAGACTTCCTCCGCTTCCCCTTGGCGAAGGGTATCCCAAGCCTCCCTTGACCATTCCATCGGTTCTTCTGGAGCGACGTCCAGACATTGCCGTGGCCGAACGTCAGGCCGCTTCTGCCAGTGCCAATATTGGAGTGGCTCAGGCCGCTTTTTATCCCAATCTGACCTTGTCAGGAAATTATGGATACCAAAACGCTGCTTACAGTAATCTTTTTGCTCTGCCCAATCAAAACTGGTCTATCGGTTCTCAACTCTTTCAGCCTCTGTACGATGCCGGATTGCGTCTGGCCAATCTGGATCAGGCCCGTGCCGGTTTTGATCAGACCGTGGCCAACTACCGCCAGGTCGTCCTGACGGCTTTCCAGAATGTCGAAGACAATCTGGCGGCAGAGGAAATCCTGACCCGGGAAATCGTGGTGCAACAACGTGCGGTCAAGGCAGCTGCGCGCACTGTCGTTCTGACGGACCAGCAATACCGCTCGGGGACCGTGGATTATCTCAATGTCGTTATCACTCAAACTGCCTTGCTCACCGGGCAAGTCAGCGAAGTCACCTTGCGCGGAAGAGCCTTCGTGGCGGCCGCCCAACTCATAGCAGCCCTCGGAGGGGGCTGGGATGGGGGTGAACCCCCAGTTCAACAAACCCAACAGGATGGGGTACACTGAGGGGATGAGTACGACTTCCCCTTTTTTTGATCTCCATGCTCAGGACTATCTGCGGGTCGCCGTAGCCGTCCCCATTGTGGCTCTGGCACGACCTCTGGACAATGCACAGCGGACCGTGGCGCTCATGTCCAAGGCCGTAGAGCAGGGGGCACGGATCGTGGTGTTTCCGGAATTGGGCCTGACCGGCTATTCCTGTGACGACTTGTTTCATCAGGAGGCCTTGCTCAAATCCGCACTCCACGGGCTGGAACAGGTGCGCCAGGCCAGCAGGGAACTGCCGGTCTTCGCACTGGTGGGGTTCCCCTTGCGGCACCGCAGTCATCTGTTCAATTGTGCGGCATTGATCGGAGGCGGGACGATTCACGGCATCGTCCCCAAATCCTATTTGCCGAATTACCGAGAGTTTTATGAGGCCCGTCAGTTCACGCCCGCGCTCTCGTTTCGTACGGAATGGCTGGAATGGAGGTCTCATCCGCCTATCCCCTTTGGTCCGCGTCTGCTTTTTCAGTGGGAAGAACAACCCCTGGCAACGCTGGCGGTAGAAATTTGTGAGGACTTGTGGGTTCCCATCCCCCCCTCCAGTTTGGCAGCACTGGCTGGTGCCACGGTCTTGCTCAATGCTTCGGCTTCCAATGCCACGGTAGGCAAGGCGGACTACCGGCGTCAACTGGTGACCAACCAATCTGCCCGCTGTTTGAGCGCTTACCTGTACAGTGCAGCGGGGTGTGGTGAATCCACCACCGATCTGGCTTGGGATGGTCATGGTTTGATCGTGGATTACGGGAATATTTTGGCCGAAAGTACCCGCTATACCCCCACGGATCAGTTGATCACTGCCGACCTGGATCTGTTGCGTCTGCATCAGGAACGCATGCGCCAGAATACCTTTGCCCAGGCCTGTTTCCATCATCAGAGGGAACTCGAAACTTTCGATACCGTGCGCATGGCTCCGCTGAAAGACCCCCGCCCCTGCCCCAGGGTGCAACCTGTTCCAACCCGTTTTCCTTATGTTCCCGGTGCCTCTGATCAACGGGACGAACGGTGTGCCGAAGTTTTTAATATCCAGGTCCAAGGCTTGGCCACCCGTTTGCGGGCTACGGGTTTGAAAACCTTGGTATTGGGCGTTTCCGGGGGACTGGACTCGACCCACGCCCTGCTGGTATGTTGTGCCGTGTTGGATCAACTGGGGCTGTCGCGTCAGTGTTTGCGGGCTTATACCCTGCCTGGCTTTGCCACCGGATCAACCTCCCTGGCGTTGGCCCACCATCTCATGAATGTATTGGAGGTTACGGCTGAGGAAATCGACATTCGACCCAGTTGCCTGCAGATGTTGAAAGACCTCGACCATCCCTATGCGCGAGGAGAAGCGCTTTATGATATCACCTTCGAAAATGTGCAAGCGGGCGAACGGACCAGCCATCTCTTCCGTTTGGCCAATCACCACGGGGGATTGGTAGTAGGTACCAGTGACTTGAGTGAATTGGCGCTGGGTTGGTCTACCTACGGAGTGGGAGACCACATGGCGCATTACCATGTCAATGCCAGCGTCCCAAAGACCCTGATTCAGCATTTATTGCGCTGGGCTCAGGAGCGCTCCTTACTGACCCCGGCCCTGGGACCCTTGCTGGAGGAAGTATTGGCTCTGGAAATCTCGCCCGAACTGATTCCGGCCCAGAGGGGACAGATACAGAGCAGCGAGAGTACCGTGGGTCCCTACGAACTGCAGGATTTTTTTCTGTACTATACGCTGCGTTTCGGTTTCCCTCCCCACCGACTGGCTTACATGGCTTGGTGTACTTGGGGCCAGGGGTCCGACACCTATACCTTTACTGAAATCCGTCATTGGTTGGGCATCTTCGTCACCCGCTTCTTTCAGGGTAGCCAATTTAAACGTTCCTGTCTGGCCAACGGTCCCAAAGTGGGTTCAGGTGGATCGCTCTCGCCGCGCGGAGATTGGCGCGCACCCAGCGATGCATCCGCTACCGTGTGGGAGGAGGAAGTCCGGACCCTGCCCACAAACTCCCCTCCCCTATCTCAGAAGGAAGACTGAGTTTGGATCATTTTGCACTTTATGCGGACTTGCATGCTTTGTTGGGGGAATCGGGGCTCTTGACCGATCCTCAGGTAGTCGCCGCCCATAATACGGATTGGCGTGGACGCTATCGGGGGACGGCTCCCTGGGTAGTTCAACCAACCTCCACGGCGCAGGTCATGGAAGTAATCAAAGCCTGTGCCAAAGCAGGGGTCCCCCTCGTTCCGCAAGGAGGAAATACTAGCCAGTGTGGTGCGGCCACGCCGCGCTCGGGCCATCCGGAAATCATTCTCAGTTTGTCCCGCATGAATCGAATTCTCGAACTGGATGCGGAAAATGCAACTTTAGTCTGTGAGGCCGGTGCGATCCTCGCCCAAGTACAAAAACATGCCGAGGCGTCGGGTTTTCTCTTTCCTCTCAGTCTGGCCTCTGAAGGAAGCGCCCAAATCGGGGGAGTGATTTCTACCAACGCAGGGGGAACGGCGGTTCTGCGTTACGGCAATATGCGTGCCCAGGTTCTCGGCTTGGAAGTGGTATTGGCGGATGGGCGCTGCTGGAATGGATTGAAGGGACTACGCAAGGACAATACCGGATACGATCTAAAACAATGTTTTATCGGGGCGGAAGGAACCCTGGGGATCATTACGCGCGCTGTCCTGCGCCTCTATCCCCTTCCCCGTCAGCGGGTGACGGCCTGGCTATCCGTACCCTCACCCACGCTGGCCGTACGCCTATTGCGCTTTCTGCGGGCTCAATGTGGAGACCGGATCTCGGCTTTCGAACTGGTTTCCCATTCCGCCTTGTCCCTGGTTTTGCACCATCTTCCTCAATTCCAGGCCCCCCTCGATCCCCTCCCCGCTTGGTCGGTTCTGGTGGAATTGGAAGAATTTGATGCCCAGGCTCCCCTGCAGGGGTTACTGGAAAAGGCCTTGGTCCTGGCACTGGAAGAACGTCTGTTGGACAATGCTGTACTGGCACAGAGTTTGACTGAAGCCCAGGCCCTTTGGGCCTTGCGGGAACAGATCTCCGAGGCGCAGAAACGGGAAGGAATCAGTATCAAACACGACATCAGTGTCCCCGTCAGCCGGATCCCTGAATTCATCGAACTCGCAGGAAAAAATCTTGAAACTGCCTTTCCGGGCATTCGAGTGGTGTGTTTTGGTCATGTGGGAGATGGCAACTTGCATTACAACCTGTCCTTTGCGAATCCCGAACGTAATCGTACCCTGGTTCCTCAAACGCCTGCTGTCAACCGGATCGTGCACGACGTGGTCAGCGCTCTAAACGGAAGTATCAGCGCAGAACATGGAATTGGTCAGTTGAAAGTACAGGAGTTGGTTCATTACAAAGACCCCGTGGCCCTCGATCTGATGAAAAAACTCAAAATGCTTCTGGACCCTCAGGGACTGCTCAATCCCGGAAAAATTCTGGCCTAACCCAGCGCCAACCATAACATCTGTAGTTTCTTGATCTGGTCGCGCAGAGCCGCCGCCTTTTCAAATTCCAGTTGACCGGCAGCGCTGTGCATCTCTTTTTCCAGACGCTGAAGCAAGGCCTGACGCTGTTTTTCCGTCAGAGCTTCGCTGCCTTTTTCCGGTTCTGCCACTTTCAGGGGAGGTGACACCTCAACCTGTGCATAGATACCTTCGAGAATATCCACAATGGGTTTGACCACGCCGCGGGGAATGATGCCCTGTGCCTGATTGTGCGCTTCCTGCAAGGTACGACGGCGCGCCATTTCATCCATGGCCCGCCGCATGGAATCCGTGGTCCGATCGGCATAAAGGATGGCGCGTCCTTCAAGATGTCGGGCAGCCCGTCCAATGGTCTGAATCAGGGAACGCTCCGAGCGCAAAAAACCTTCCTTGTCTGCATCCAGAATGGCCACCAGAGCTACTTCCGGAATATCCAGTCCTTCGCGTAACAGGTTGATCCCCACCAGTACATCAAATTTCCCCTGGCGCAGATCGCGGATGATCTCCACCCGTTCCACCGTGTCGATGTCCGAATGCAGATAGCGAACGCGGATGCCCTGCTCATGCAGAAATTCAGTCAGGGTTTCCGCCATGCGTTTGGTCAGGGTGGTGACCAGAACGCGCTGTTGGCGCGCCGCAGAGATGCGAATTTCTCCCAGCAAGTCATCCACTTGAGACAGGGCAGGACGAACTTCCACGGGCGGGTCTACCAGGCCGGTGGGGCGAATGATTTGCTCGACCACTTGCCCTGCATGTTTCTGCTCATAGGCCCCCGGCGTGGCCGACACAAAGATGGACTGGGGCATGAGTCCCTCGAATTCATCAAATCTCAAGGGCCGGTTATCCAAGGCAGAGGGCAGACGAAAACCATAATTGACCAGATTTTCCTTGCGGGCCCGATCTCCTTTATACATTCCCCCGACCTGCGGCAGGGTGGCATGGGATTCATCAATGAAGAGCAAGGCATGGGAAGGGAGATATTCGATCAAGGTGGGGGGAGGTGAACCTGCCGGACGTTTTGACAGGTGCCGTGAGTAGTTTTCGATACCTTTGCAGAAACCAAGGGTGTGCAACAACTCCAAATCAAAGCGGGTGCGCTGCTCGATACGTTGCAATTCCACCAAGCGTTGTTCCCGGGCATAAAATTCGATCCGTTCCTGTAATTCGATCTTGATGGTTTCAATGGCCCGCACCACAGTGTCACGGGGAGTCACATAATGGCTGGAGGGAAACACGGTAAAACGCCCCAGGCGTTTCTGCAAACGCCCTGTAAGCGGATCAAACAGGGTCAGTCGTTCCACTTCGTCGTCAAAGAGCGTGATGCGTAAGGCTGATTCGCTATGTTCTGCAGGGTACACATCAATGACGTCCCCCCGCACCCGAAACCCCCCACGCTTGAATTCCACTTCATTGCGCGTGTACTGCATGACGGCGAGGCGCCCCACAATGGCACGCTGATCAATTTTTTCCCCTTCCTTCAGGTGTAAAACCATCTTGTGGTAATCGGCCAGATCACCAATGCCATAAATGGAAGATACAGAGGCCACAATGATGCAATCGGGTCGCTCCAGCAGGGACTTGGTCGCAGACAGGCGCATTTGTTCAATGGCTTCGTTGATGCTGGAATCTTTCTCGATGTAAAGATCCCGGGCTGGGACATAGGCTTCCGGTTGATAATAGTCGTAATAAGAAACGAAGTATTCCACCGCATTTTCAGGGAAAAACTCGCGAAATTCTGCATAGAGTTGGGCGGCCAGGGTTTTGTTATGGGCCAGAACCAGAGCGGGACGTCCCAAACGGGCGATGACCTGAGCCATGGTATAAGTCTTGCCTGATCCGGTTACCCCCAGCAAGGTTTGATATTGCAAACCGAGATTCACTCCTTCGGTGAGT
Organism: Ferrovum myxofaciens; assembly: GCF_000735045.1. Lineage (GTDB taxonomy): Bacteria > Pseudomonadota > Gammaproteobacteria > Burkholderiales > Ferrovaceae > Ferrovum > Ferrovum myxofaciens. The sequence goes on along the minus strand of NZ_JPOQ01000035.1, from coordinate 18,322 downwards.
TGCGCAATGGCCTTGGGTTGATCACCGGCCGGGGCAAAGGGCTGAACCAGACGAAAGGGGCTGTTTTCAAAAGTAACAAGCACTGGCATTTCCTGAAAGACAAGGGCATGGAGACCAGACCACCCTGAGTGTCGCATTGTACCCTTGGTTGGTAAAAAACCTCTACAATGGAACCTTTAATTTCTTCTCTTGGCACCATGATCACTCCCTCTTTTCTTACGCATCTTCCTTTGGCTCCGAAAGATCCCATTTTGGGCGTAACTGAAGCCTTCCAGGCGGATTCCAACCCCTATAAGGTCAATCTTGGGGTGGGCGTCTACACGGACGAACAAGGAAAGTTGCCTCTCCTTCGCTCTGTTGCCTTGGCAGAGGACCAGATCAATACTCTCAAAACTGCCCGTGGCTATTTACCCATCGAGGGATTGGGACGTTATGTCCGGCAGGTCCAGACCCTGGTCTTTGGGGAAAACTCACCCGTTCTCCAGGAAGGTCGCCTGGTTACCGTGCAGTCCCTGGGGGGAACAGGCGGCCTCAAGTTGGGTGCTGATTTTCTGCGCTGGTTTCATCCGGCTGCCGAAGTCTGGATTTCTGACCCCAGTTGGGAGAATCATCGTGCACTGTTCGAGGCCGCAGGATTTGTCGTCAAATCCTACCCTTACTACGATCCAGAAACCCACGGGGTAGATTTTGACAAACTAATTCGTACCTTGGAAGGGGCGCCCCGTGGCACCATCGTCGTTCTTCACGCCTGTTGCCATAATCCCAGCGGTGTGGATTTGAATGAGGCGCAGTGGCAAGCCATTCGTGCCGTGGTGGTGGAGCGCGGGTTGATCCCCTTTCTTGATCTGGCCTATCAGGGATTTTCCCAGGGGACAGAAAAAGATGCGGTCAGTGTCCGATATTTTTCGGAACTCCCCATTCCCGTTCTGGTGGCCAATTCCTTTTCCAAATCCTTCTCCCTTTATGGAGAGCGGGTGGGTGCCTTGACCCTGATTTGCGCCAGTCGGGAAGAAGCTCAGCGGGTGCAGTCACAGTTGAAACGGGTGATCCGCACTAATTATTCCAACCCGCCTACCCATGGAGCATCCATCGTAGCAACGGTGCTGGAAGATTCCAACCTGCACCAACTCTGGGAAGATGAGTTGGGGGCCATGCGAAACCGCATTCGATTCATGCGCCAAGCATTGGTTTCGTGCCTCAAAGAGGCTATTCCAGATCAGGATTTTGGGTTTGTGGCAGAACAACAGGGAATGTTTTCTTTCTCGGGACTGAATTTGGCGCAAGTTCGTCGTCTACGTCAAGATTTCTCTATTTATGCTGTGGACTCGGGGCGAATCTGTATTGCTGCACTCAATGAACAGAACCTTGAGCGGGTGGTAGAGGCCCTCACTCAAGTGATCAGAGAAGCACCGGGAATGTAAATTCACAATAGACATTCTCAATGTCTATACTCATTCTAAAATTGTTGTATGCTACTGGCATCCCAAACTAACTCTGGAGGTATTCAAGTGACACACGAACTCATGACCCTGCCCTTTGCCATGGATGCGCTCGCACCCCATATTTCCAAGGAAACTCTGGAATATCATTATGGGAAGCATCATCGAGCCTATGTCAACAAGCTCAATGAACTGATCAAGGGGACAGAATTTGAAGGATTATCGTTGTCCGATCTGGTCAGAAAAACCACGGGACCGACTTTCAACAATGCGGCCCAGGTGTGGAATCATAACTTTTATTGGTATGGTCTCAATCCTCGGGGAAGTGACAAACCCACAGGAGAACTCGCCGCCGCCATCAACAAAAATTTCGGATCCTTCGATCAATTTGCTGCGCAGTTCAAAACGGCTGCCGCCACAAAGTTTGGTGCGGGATGGACTTGGCTCGTGAAGACCGAAGACGGACAGTTGGCCATTCGCAATAGCAATGATGCGGAAAACCCACTGCAATGGAACCAGATTCCTCTCCTGACCTGCGATGTCTGGGAGCATGCTTACTACATTGATTATCGCAACGAGCGACCCCGTTATATCGAAACTTTCTGGGCACTGGTGGACTGGGATTTCGTGGCGCGCAATCTGGAGGGAGAGGGAATCACCTTCTAATAAAACAGGATGTTTCCCCAATTCTGAAAAGCCTTAAGGCCCCTCAACCACCGGCGCACCCCGAAATAAAGGGTTGCTTTGGTGGTTGAGACCGTTCTATGATATCAAACTCCTCGTTTTATATCTTTTTTCATACGCAAAGCCAAACTTCCCACACCGCCCCCATTGAATACTTGGGTGTAACCTAACTGGTGCATGACAGACAAGGCATGACCCGAGCGCGCGCCTGAACGACAGTACAGGATAACAGGGGTGCTTTTATCTTGAATTACCTGATGAACATCATGATTGAATCGATCCAATGGCAGATTGATGGCCCCTTCGATATGTCCCGAAATATACTCCGAATGGGTCCGTACATCGATCAATCGAGCATCGACAGGAAGTTCGGTACTGATCTTGCTATCACTGATAGCGGCCATGAAGTGTGAAAATATTCCCATACGGATTCCTCTGAATTATTTGACGGGTTCTGTTGTGTTTCAGTACTTTTTAACACCCTCACTGTCATCAATCAAAAAATCTGGAAAACCAGAGTGATAAACTGCCCCATGAACCATTTTAACGTGATCTGACATGTTACCTAACGAAACCGAAAGAATTTTGGAAATGGTGGCCACAGGCGCTCCCTTGTCAGAATCCCTGAGGGCCTTGGTGAAATTTCTTGAATCTCGGGGCCCTGGATTGCGAGGGTCCGTTTTGTTGCTCGACCAAGAGGGTGTTCGTGTTTACCATGGCGCATCATCCTTTCCTTTACCCCCCGCCCCCGCCTTGATTGCCACCATGAACGACCAGTCCCTCAGGTCTCAGGCAAGTTCGGACGGTACCGAGATTTTCCGCAGTGAACCGGTCTTCGTTGAAAATATTGCCTTGGAAAATGGATTACACGCCTGCTGGTCCATTCCAATAATCGATGCAAAAAAACGCGTACTGGGTACCTTGGCCCTGTATTACGCCCAACCCAGACTCTCAACCCCCGAACACCTCCGTCTGATAGACATCGTGACACACATTGCATCCATCGCCATCAGTCGTGAACATGAAGAGGATGCCCTGCGGCAAAGTGAAACAGCCTTTCGACGGTTGTTTGAATCTTCACGAGATGCCATTATGACCACGAACATCGATAAAGGTTTTCTCAGCGGAAATCCGGCAACCATCGCACTGTTCAGGTGCGCGGATGAAGCGGAATTCATCTCTCTTTCTCCCGCTGCCGTATCTCCCGAACTTCAACCAGATGGTCGTCGTTCGGATGAAAAAGCACGAGAAATGATGCAGTTGGCCCTCGACAAGGGTTCGCATTTTTTTGAATGGATGCATAAACGAACCGATGGAACAGAATTTTATGCGGATGTTCTGCTTACCCGCATGAATTCTGGCCCCAATAGTCTGATCCAGGCCACTGTGCGGGATATCAGCGAGCGCAAGTCTGCGGAGATGAAATTACAGCGCATCACACAACTCTACGTAGCACTCAGTCAATGTAATCAGGCAATCGTGCGTTGCCCCTCTGAGGCGGAACTACTCCCCCAAGTGTGTCGCGATGTAGTTAAATTTGGTGGCTTGAAAATGGCCTGGATCGGCATGTTGGACAGCGCGACGAATCAGATCATCCCGGTTGCGTTTTTCGGTGCTGGGCAAGATTATCTGAAAACACTCGACATCTCTGTGGAAGCAGACAAACCTTCGGGGTGTGGGCCCACTGGTACGGCCCTACGGGAAAATCGCGCGGTCTGGTGCCAGGATTTTCGAAAGGATCCCATGACCATTCCCTGGCAAGAAATCGCCATCCAGTATGGTTGGGCAGCCTCCGCCGCACTTCCCTTGCACCGCAATGGTCAGACCATTGGAACTTTCACCCTGTATGCTGATACCGCCCATGCTTTTGATGAGAGTATTCAGTCTCTTCTTCTCGAAATGACACTGGACATAGACTATGCTCTAACCAGTTTCGACCGCGAAAACCGACGCCAGAAGGCAGAAGACAACTTGCGTGAGAGCGAGCAACGCTTGAGAACCATCATCGAGACCGAGCCAGAATGTATAACGGTCATCGGCCTTCAGGGGGAACTGATGGATATCAACGCCACTGGCTTGAAAATTCTGGAGGTCTCCACCCTTGAGGAGGCCAAACAACATTACCTGAGAGATTTCATTCTTCCTGAATTTCATAAAAACTTTGATACCCTGTACCAACAGGTAACGCAGGGAGTAAACACCATTGCGGAATTTGAAATAATCGGATTACAGGGGACCCGGCGGCAAGTGGAGGTCCATGCAGCCCCATTGAGAGATGCCAAAGGAAACATTACGGCCCTCTTGAGTATCACCCGAGACATCACCGAACGCCGACGCAACGAGGCACGGATTCAATATTTGGCCAATTACGATGCGTTGACCGGATTGCCAAACCGTACACAACTGGATGAACACCTTCGCTATGCCCTGAGTCTGGCCAAACGTAGCAACGGGTATCTGGCGTTGATGTTTCTCGATCTCGATCGCTTCAAGGAAATCAATGACTCACTGGGGCATGGCATTGGGGATGATTTGTTGATCATGGTTGCCAAGCGCCTGCAAAGTTTATTACGAGAGGAAGATACCATTTCACGGTTGGGCGGAGATGAGTTCATCGTCATGCTCCCGGGCAGTGATGCTCAAGGGGCCGCGCAAGTGGCACAAAAAATATTGGATATCGTGGCCGCGCCCTATCAGATCGAGCAATATGAACTTTCTGTAACGATTTCCATCGGCATTGCGGTTTATCCCGGGGACGGCATCAATCTGGAATCGCTATCCAAAAGCGCCGATACTGCCATGTATCGCGCCAAGAATGAAGGACGCAACAGTTATCGTTTCTTTACACCCGAAATGCAAGCCCGCACAACACGCAACATGCAATTGGTCAATGCGTTACGCCATGCACTGGAATGTGATCAATTTGACTTGTATTACCAGCCGCAAATTTCTCTGGTTACCAACCGAATAATCGGCGCAGAAGCGCTGTTGCGCTGGAATCATCCTGAACTTGGCCAGGTATCGCCAGCGGAGTTTGTTCCCGTTGCCGAGGACACGGGGTTGATCATTCCCATCGGTGAATGGGTGATTCGCAGGGCGATTCAGCAACTCAGACAATGGCTGGACCGTGGTATCTCTCCCATCGTCATAGCCGTCAACCTATCGGCAGTTCAGTTTCTGTTTTCCAACCTATCTGTTTTGATCCCTCGACTTCTGCAGGAGGCCTCGGTCCCCTCCCACTTGTTTGAATTGGAACTCACCGAAGGCGTGGCCATGCATGATCCTCAAGGTGCCATTGCCATCTTGACCAGTTTATTTGAGCAGGGCATCCGTTTGTCCATCGATGATTTTGGAACGGGCTACTCCTCATTAAATTACCTGAAAAAGTTCAATGTAAACAAGCTAAAAATTGACCAGTCCTTTGTACAAAATATCAGCACGGCCGAGGAAGATCGAGCCATCATCGCAGCCATTATAAGCATGGCCAAAAGCCTGGGCCTGAAAACCATTGCCGAAGGAGTAGAGACTCGGGAGCAATTGATTTTCCTGCGTGAACAGGGATGTAATGAGGGTCAAGGATATTATTTCAGTCAACCTCTTCCAGTAAGTCAATTTGACACATGGCTATTTCATCGTTAATGAATCGAATTCCATCGTAGCCAACGCTTGATTCAAGGTTGGTTGCGTACTATACTGCACATGTGCTGTCCATGTTCATAAAGGAGTAATGCAATGGCAACCGCTACCGAACGAATCCCGGTGCTTGTAACTGCCACGGAAAAAGGGCAAATCGCCAAAATGGCGAAAGACGCGGGAGTTTCAATGGGTGAATTTCTGCGCCGTGCAGCGTCGTCCTATCGTCCGTCCGAAGAAGATTCAATGTTGATTGGCATGATGGACCAGATGAACAAAACCACTGCTCAGGCAAATGCTGCTATTGACGATGCACTGGCGTTCATCGAAGCCTCTAACCAGCGTATCGCCGCGATGGAGAAGAAAGTGGCAATTGAACGAAAAGTTGCCTGATGGGAGTCACTGACAAGATGTGGGATGCAATCACCACCGTTATCAAAATGAATGACAAGGTGGAGCGCATGGCGGCGACCATCATTACCCAACAGCAGAAGATCGAAGGTCTGACGGAGCGGGTTATTCGCCTTGAAACCGCGTTGGAAATCGGCTTGGCCCGTAACCGTAGTGGAAAAGTTCCTCCACGGATCGAACCTGAGGAATGACGGAAAGAACAAGCACATCGCGTAGGATCCAACCACTTTACCTGAATGATGACAAGGGCTATTTCATGTAATCCATGGATTTCATGTAGTTCATGTGACTTTTGTCAAAAATACTTTTTTGTTCAGGCGTAAGGGTCACATAGAAGGTTTTTACCGCGTTTGCCATCAAGGCCATGTTCTGCGCAAGGTCTTTCATCACGTCTGCTTTCATCGTCATACTCTCAGGTGCGGTCATAGGTATGCTCTGCGTGCCCCCTTTCATCTTGCGGTGCATCGATACCATCTTTTCGGCTTGCTCGATCACCTTGTCTGAGAACGCTTTCCATGCGGGTTCTTGATCTTTTGTGAGATTAAGTTTTTCTTTTAATTCACCAAGATGTTTGTGGACGGTGGCAACCAGATCAGTCATCATAGCGCCCTGTTTCATGCCCATTTCGTCACAGCCCATTTCATGGGTTTGTTCATTCACATTTCCGTTATAGTCGGCGGCTGTGGCCATACCCGATGAAAAAACCAAACAGATCAATCCAGTGGCCAGTTTTCTATGCAATTTCATGTGAAATTTCCTTTAAATATGAATAAAAAACGCTCTCTCTGAAATTCACTGACCTGTTGAACTGGGCATTCAAACCGTAACTCATCCACCCGGTCAGGATGTTGCACCATTTACCGTCCAACACGAATCCCGGAAAGAGAATTCAATAATCCAAATACACTCAATAGCCAAAGAATCACCGCAATAATAACCACAGCATTCAAAATTTTCTTGATTGTGACTTCCATTGGTATGTAGGTGTTGATCAGCCAGAGAACCACCCCCACAACAATCAATATAATCACCAACTGAACTAGTGGCATATCGCCTCCTTGTATTGCATCAATTTGCATACGAACTGAACCATTACTGCCATTTTAAATCTAGGCGAAAATCTAAATGCAGTCTGTACGGTATCAAACATTTCTACGGCGGCATCCATGGTATAAAGTACCGCACAGGAAAAGATATACAATCAGAAATGGCAACGGGAGGCTGAATGTTCATCAATGGACTGGGAACGGCAAATCCACCGCGCAGTTATAACAAAACCGAATGCTGGGAAGCTTTCAGGTCCTCTGAATGGTTTGGCAAACTTGGTCTACGTTCACGCATGATTGCTGAAGCCGTTCTTAATAAGGAAAACGGGATCGAATTCAGATCTCTCGCTGTCACCTCCCTGGATGAAGTGTTCAATATTGATCCCGATACCCTGCACAGGCGGTTTCTGGACAATGCGCCAACGCTGGGAACAGAAGCAGGTCAAGCGGCACTGGAAGATGCAGGCATCGATGCCGATGCAATTGACGGCTTGGTGGTCAGTACCTGCACGGGTTATCTTTGTCCTGGCCTAACCAGTTATATCGTGGAACGACTGGGCCTGCGGGCTGATGTCCAGGCTTTTGATCTGGTTGGACAAGGTTGTGCCGCAGCACTGCCGAATTGGCGCCTCGCCGAAGCATTGCTGTCTGCCGATTTTTGCCACAACGTATTGTCAATTTGCGTGGAAGTCAGCAGTGCCGCGATGTATCTTGATAATGATCCCGGCGTATTGATCAGCGCGTGTCTGTTTGGTGACGGAGCCGGAGCCGCGGTGCTTTCCAGGCAGACTAATCCGTTGCGGCGCAGCATCGAATGGAAAGAATATGCTTCACTCGTTAATCCGGCTGAGCGCAATGCCCTGTTGTTCCAAATGCGGGGTGGAATGCTTCGTAACGTCCTGACACGGACCGTTCCCGGTCTGGCTGCCGATTACGCCGAGCAGGTGCTGCACAAGGCATTGAGTGAAATCGGCCTAGTGCCTGAAGACGTCAGCACCTGGATCATGCACGCGGGCGGACGCGATGTGCTGATTGCCTTGCAGAATCGCCTGAAGATCTCCGCTGAAGATCTCCGTTACAGCGCAACCATGCTACACCTTCATGGTAACATGAGCAGTGCTTTTGTCTATTTTGTATTGCAGGCCGCGCTCAATGACAACGCGAAGCCTGGATGGTGGTGGATGTCATCGTTCGGTGCCGGATTCAACTGCCACGGTGCCTTGCTCAAAGTGGCGTAACCTGGTGATGAGAGAGTGCCCATCGTGGACTTTAATCTGCGGCGACAAGTTGAACCGGAGTTGCTCGATGGCCTTGCCGCGGAAGATCCCCAGGCTCTAAGATCACGGAAAGACTTGCGTTGGATTCACCGTGCAATGGCGACATTGGTGATCATGCAACGAGCGTTGAATCGAGGTACGGCAGGATTCGTTCCGCGCACTCTGCTTGAACTTGGCGCTGGGGATGGTTCACTGATGTTACGCATGGCACGGAAGCAAACAGATTGCTGGCCAGCAATGGAGGTTACCTTACTCGACAGATTGAATCTGGTAGAACCACAGACTCTCGAAGAAATCCACAAACTTGGTTGGACACCCCGCGTCGTGACATTGGATATATTCCACTGGCTAGAAGGATACAACAACTCGCGCACGGATATAGTCATCGCCAACCTTTTCATGCATCATTTTTCGTCAAAGGAACTTGCGCGGCTTCTAGCGGGCATAGCGGCGCGCAGTCAAGTTTTTCTTTGCTGCGAACCAAGGCGCTCCATCCTGTCTCTGGTGGGAGCCCACTGCATCGGCTTGCTAGGGGCAGGTCCGGTGACACGGCACGATGCAGTATCGAGCGTGCACGCAGGGTTTCGGGCGCAAGAGTTGTCGGAACTGTGGCCGAATCCGCAGAACTGGGTCTTGCACGAATATTCAGCGGGCTTGTTCACCCATTGTTTCCTCGCCATCTGGAAAGGAGCGTAAATGGATACCAGCCATGATGTCGTCATATTGGGCGGAGGCCCGTCCGGCGCTACCGCCGCCATACTCCTGGCACAGGCGGGATGGAAAGTAGCCATCGTCGAGAAAGCTCAGTTTCCACGTCGCAAGGTTTGCGGTGAATTCATTTCGGGCACGACATGGCCATTACTGCGGAAGTTGGGCGTTGCTGATCCATTGATGGAAATTGCCGGACCTATCGTGCGTCGCGTTGGTGTTTACTCTGGCGATGCGATGGTAACTGCTCAACTTGTTGCGCCAACTGATAAAGCCGAGGATGGCGGTAGAGCAATCGGACGCGAGCATTTGGACACGCAACTGCTCAAGCGTGCGGCTGAAGTTGGGGCCGACGTATGGCAGCCATTTGCACTCGCATCATTTGTCGAGAACGGCAATGGCTACATATGCAACATCATCAACAAGTGCTCGCGCGAGGAACGTGCATTGAGTTCCAGGCTGCTTATCGCTGCACATGGTTCCTGCGAGTCAGGTGCAATGCCAACGCAGAACTTTCGGCGCCCGCAACGCACCTCGGATTTATTTGGATTCAAGGCGCATTTTCTCAATAGCACACTTCCCTCCGATCTAATGCCCCTGCTCGCGTTTCCAGGAGGATATGGCGGAATGGTGCACAGCGATGGCGACCGGGTCAGCCTGTCGTGCTGCATACGGCGCGATCAACTTGAAAAATGTCGGCAACACTATCCGAAGGTGAGTGCCGGGACGGCAGTTTTCGCACATATCAAGTCTTCGTGCAAGGGCGTATCTGAAGCGCTGTCTTTAGCCTGTGTGGACGGCGCATGGTTGTCATCAGGGCCGCTACATACCGGCGTTCATACGTTTGGTCGCGATGGCATCTTCACTGTCGGCAATGCAACGGCCGAAATTCATCCCATAGTGGCTGAAGGCATCAGCATGGCCATTCAATCTGCCTTTCTGTTGAGCGAACAATTAAATGCGTGGCGCGCCCGCATCAATCCGACATTTTCAAATCAGGTCCTCGAAAGCCTGCGGCATAATTATGAAGTTGCCTGGCGCAACAATTTTTCACGGCGCATCAGGGTGGCCACACTATTCGCGCATTTATTCATGCGCCCGTTAACCTCTCGTATTGTGACGGGAGGGTTGGAGCGCTTCCCGCGACTTTTGACCGAGGGAGCTCGCTGGAGCGGCAAGGCGGAGCCGTTACTTTCTTTTTAGTAAAGCAGGTATCGGTGTCGTACGGCAGAAAATTCTTTGAGTCCCGGTTGCCATTGGGCCGCCATGCTTTTGGGGTCCTGCCCTTCGGTGATCGCCTGCAATAGGAAGCGTGACCCTAGCATACCCAGGATTTTTCGGAGGTGAAACTGCTTCGAATAAAGCTGATGCAGGACGCTGGCCAATTCTATCCCCAGTAACGGAGAATCCAGAGCATAGCGATCGGTTAACAGAATGCGAACGCCATGACAGAGTTGATGCGCGTAGCGGCTAGTATCGGGCGTAAACTCTGTGGGAATAAAAAATACGCCGGCGATCTCCCGTCGATTCAGTTCATCCGCCAGTTCCTGACTGTGAATCCAGGGCGCCCCCAGCAATTCAAAGGGGGTATCGGTGCCCCGTCCGACACTGACATTGGCGCTTTCCACCAGCGCGACTCCGGGATAGAGGGTGGTTTCGGTAAGGGTACGTAGATTGGGAGAAGGATTGACCCATTGGATCCCGGTATCATCGAACCAGTCGTGGCGTCGGTATCCCCGCATTTTGATGACATGCAGCCTGACGCCGATGTGATTTTCTGTGTTGAAAAGTTCGGCCAATTCGCCCATGGTCATGCCATGCCGCACCGGGAGAGGAAAATAGCCGGTGAAGGAGGTCAGGGTCGGGTCCAGCATCGGACCTTGCACCACCTTGGCATCGATGGGGTCCGGGCGATCCAGAACATAGAAATCGATGCCCTTGCGGGCAGCGGCTTCCATGGCATAGGCCAGGGTAGTGGGATAGGTGTAGAAACGTACCCCGGCATCCTGCATATCGAAGACCAAGGCATCGATGTTCTGGAGCATTTGATCCGTGGGTATTCTGGTTTCACCATACAGGCTATAAACCGGCAACCCCGTGGTTGCATCCGTGCCTGAGGAAATTTTCTCATCCAGAGTGCCCTGAAGTCCATGTTCCGGACTGAAGATCGCTGTAAGACGGATGCCGGGCGCGTGGTTCAACCGGTCTATTCCCCGATTTCCATCAGCATCCACTCCAGTTTGATTGGTTATGATCCCGATCCGTTGCCCCTTCAGAGGAGCGAAATTTTGGGTCTCAAGAACATCAAGCCCGGTAGCCACCTGGGTTGCCGGGTGAATTACCGGCTTAGAGGAGGCCAGTTCGGTATAAGCGGCAATGGCAGGACGGGCAATCAGGATATTTTCATTAGATTGTGGTCCCAGCGCATTGGAGACAATGGCCAATACCCCTCGGCGTAAAGGGTTGGCGTTGCCCTGTCCATGGGGGTGCACACGGTTGGTCAGGACAATGACAAAGGTATGGGTGATGGGATCCAGCCATAGGAGCGTACCGGTATAGCCCAGGTGCCCATAGGCACCCAAGGGAATAAGTTGATCTCGATTGGTGGCCAGGGGTGCCGCCAACTGCCAACCCAGCCCGCGCAATTCGGTCATGCCGGGCGGTGACTGGGGGATGGTCATTTGTTCCACGGTGCCCGGATTCAGAATTCGAACCCCGTTCCCATTTCCTCCGTTGAGCAGCATTTGAGCAAAAATGGCCAGGTCCCCTGCCGTGGAAAATAGTCCTGCATGCCCTGCCACACCTTCCATGCGGTGAGCTGTGGGGTCATGCACTTCACCCCAGCGGAGTTGACCGTTCAGATACTCGGTGGGGGCAATGTCTGAAGTTGACTCCAAAGGGGGTTTAAACCCGGTGTGCATCATGCCCAGGGGCTTAAAAATATGTTGAGCACAATAGACATCCAGGGGTAAGCCGGACACCCGATAAACCAATTCCCCCAGGATCTCGAAGTTGATGTCGCTATAGAGGTATTGGCTGCCTGGTGGGAAACGAGGTTTCTCCGCAAGGATTCGTTTAATGGCGGTGGAATAACCGAACCACTGGGGGCTTAAATCCAGATCTGGTCGCAAGCCGGAATAATGGGTCAACAACTGCCGGATGGTAATGGCTTCCTTGTGGTTCGCGCCAAACTCCGGCCAGTAGTTCGCCACCGGATCATCCAGACGGAGTCGTTGTCGCTCCACCAACTGCATAATGGCAGTAGTGGTAGCAACGACTTTGGTCAGAGAAGCAAGATCGAAACGGGTGTCCACCGTCATCGGCAGAAGGGTCGGTATCAGGGAACGCTGGCCGAATGCCTTGCGGTATAAAATTTCCTTGGGGGTACCTACCATGATAACGGCACCGGGGATGTGCCCGTGCTGGATTTCCCTGTTCGTCAACCCATCGATGGGCGCCAGATCGGCTACAGGGAATGACGCGGAATTCTGGGCCAAGGCCATGTTCCACAAGGTGAGGAAGAGCCATGGCCAAATACGAAAAACTAACCTCATCGACTATTTGCTCCGGAGACCATCACCATAGAGGTTATGGGGGTTCCACAACATCCATCCATCGCTGCCGAAGTGGTCAGAAGCCTCAATTTGCGCCCTGATTTGATCGTTCTTAAACCACCTTCGGTCGAAGGCATAGTCCCTGAACGCCTGAAGCCAAGGCCTGAAGCGAATGGCGGGCAAACTGCTGCGCTGTTGCGCTTTCTCCAAAGAAAGCAGGACGATTTCACGGGGGTGCTGTACGGGATTGAGGTAACCCGGAATTCCGAACTTGAATCCCGAGGGGTAGAGCATGAAGCACAGATAGTCCAGAACCTCGCTCAGATTTTGCAGTTTTTGGCCAATATGGGTGTCGTCGGTATTCCATGCCACATATCCAAAAATATCAGCGGCCAGAAAAACATTATAAGGAATGAGCCGTTTTCTGGCTTCACCCAAAAATCCTGAAATCGCTCCGACTCGGTTTTCTTCGGTGTTCGGCTTCGAATAGACCGGTTCTGGGGAATCCGGGAAACGAACATAGTCAAACTGAATTTCATCAAACCCGGCACGCGCGGCCTCCACCGCCAGATCGATATTGTAGTTCCACACCGTTGTGCTGAAGGGATCTGGCCAGGATAACCCTTCCCGATCCTTCCAGGTGACTCCGCCCTTGGTTTTGAGTGCCAGTTCAGGGTGTGCGGAAGCCAGTGGGTTATCCTTGAACACCACGATTCTCCCGATGACATAAAGGCCCTTGGCGTGGAGTTCGCTCACCAGTCCGCTCACGTCCTTGATGGTGGTGATTTTTTGTGCGCCGATTTGAGTGGCCAGAGGGATGGAACTTTTGAACGAGACCCCTCCCCTGTCGCCTTTGAGGTCAATCACCAGTGCGTTCACTTCAGTCCGCTGAATGACATCGAGGGCAGCATGGCGCAACGATTTATCTCCGATCCCGTAAAACGAAAGATAAATAGCCTTGGGAATGAAAGGTGCCAAGATAATCGGGGCGGAATCACGGCTTAACGGAGCATCCACACGGGTATGCCCATAGGCCCGGATGCCCAGTTTGTCGCCGCTGCCGTTGATGATAAATTTTCCCTTGAAGTCGGTGCGTACCACCGTGGTTCCCAAAGTGACAAAGGCATTTTCAAGGGGTTTCCGGGTCTTGGCATCAAGCACTGTGCCTGCATAGACGGCCGCAATCGCGGACACCGGGTTCAGTACAACCCAAAGAAGAAGTGGGAGGGAAACAAGGGATTTGATATTCTTCACGGATGGTTTTCTCTTTTCTCCCGGGAAAGGGAGGATTCTGCGAGCAATTTTTCAAACACAACACCTTGGACCGGGTTGATCATCAGATAACGGGGCAAGGCCATCATGGAATCGGAACGGGTAACCGGATGTCTGGCCATGGAAAAAGCCACAATATAACCGGCTTGTCTGGCATCATTGATCAGTTCGTCATCATAAATACCAAAGGGCCAAGCCAGCATATCCACCGTCCCCCCCAGTTTCTGTTGCAAAACTTCCCTGGATTTGAACAGTTGACGGTGAACAAAATTCTCATATTCCTGTGCACTCAGGCGTTTTTTTTCTTTTTTGAAGTTGGGATGCCAATAAGTATGGGATTGGATATCCACGAAGCCGCTGTCCTTCATTTCCTGTAATTGTGACCAGGTCAGGGCATAACTGGCGTTGGAGATGGCCGAAGGGTAGATGAACAAAGTGATGGGCATGTGGTAACGACGGATCAGCGGAAACAGGTCGGTGAATACGGATTCATGACCATCGTCGGCGGTAATCACGACGGAGCGGTCGGGTAGCCGCGGGGCCTTCCCTGCCAGAGAGGCAATCAACTGGCGCAAAGGAATCACCGTGTACCCATGGGTATGAAGATATTCGAGTTGAGAGGCCAAAACCGAAGTTTTGATCGTCATCGAATCCGCAACCACGGGACCAAAGCGATGATACAACAGAATGGGAACGGCAACCCTACCGTCTTCCGTCCCTCCCCCCCAAGCAAAATCAACGAGTGGAAAAAGTAAAAGTACTATCAGGAGCGCGCGCACATACCGTTTTTTCTTCACACACACCTGCTTGCGCATTGATTAAGTGACCAATTTCCGTTTTGTCATAGACAGAACGATCCTCGCCTACGGCCTGTATTATGCAGCCATTTCTGGTTACACTACAATGTAAGGTTCATCCTCTCATGCGTGCCATCATGTCCACTCAAGGGAATATACGGTGTCCCTTTTCCATGCCCTGAAAAGCCGATCTCTGCTCATCTTGCTGATACTGATAGCAATGAGCGGCTGGATTGTCATCAATGAACTACGCTCCTCCTGGCTTCAAGCCCATTATTTTTTCAGGCTTGCAAGCCGGCTCGACTATAAACTGGAGAAGGGCCCCAGTCCTTCGATTCGTTTTCCGAAATCAGGTCCCTATGACGAGCGCCTAGGGTATGGTCAAATTCCGGAATACACCAAGTCATTGACCACTCGTGGGTTTGTTGTCACCGAACAGGTCCGCATGTCGCCCGCGTTGCTTGAATCGCCACTGGCGCCGATTTATGCAGAGAAAGATCAGGCCGGATTGATGCTGTTGGATCACAACCAACGATTGCTCTATGCGCTCTTGTCTCCGACCCGGACCTATGCGAGTTTCGACAGCATTCCAAAGATCTTGATCGACACCCTGTTGTTCATTGAAGATAAGGAATTACTGAATAGCCACTATCCGATGCGCAATCCTGCAGTCAACTGGAGTCGGCTTGACCGGGCGCTATTCGATCAGGCCCTTCATGTCATTCATCGTCAACATGACACGCCCGGTGCCAGTACCTTGGCCACCCAGATAGAGAAATACCGACACTCCCCTGAAGGCCGTACTTTATCCATTCATGAAAAATTTTTGCAAATGGATTCGGCCTCGATCCGCTCCTACCTGCAGGGCATGGACAACATGGCAAACCGCCACCAAATCGTGCTGGCCTATTTGAATACGGTGCCCCTGACGGCAAGGATGGGCTATGGTGAAGTCAACGGATTAGGCGATGGCATGTGGATGTGGTACGGTCGCGATTTTCAGGAAGTCAATCATCTGTTGCAGTTGCACGGTGACGAATCCTTGCAGCAGAGAGCCGAAGCCTATAAGCAGGCGTTGTCTCTCATCATTGCCCAGCGTCGGCCTTCTTACTTTTTACGGGAGGGTTCACCGGTACTGATGCAGATGACTAACCATTATTTGAAATTATTGGGGTCAGCCCATATCATCTCTCCTGCATTACAAAGGGCAGCACTCTCCCTTCCGCTTCACTTGAACCATGGTCCGCTGATCCCGCAGGCAAATTCCTTTGTATCCCACAAGGCGGTAAATTTGCTACGCAATGATCTTCTCTCACTGCTTCACATAACAAATCTGTATGCCCTGGACAGGATCGATCTGAACGTCAAAACAACCCTTGATGGCGATGCGCAGCGTGCTGTCACGAATTTGTTGCGACAGGTGCAAAGCCCTGCCGGAGCACGAGCCGCCGGACTGTATGGCCATAATATGCTGGGAGAAAATGACAATCCCCAGCGTTTGTCCTTCAGTTTTACCCTGTTCGAGCGCAGCTCCAATTCGAATCTGTTGCGAGTGCAAACCGATGATCTGGACCAGCCCTTTGATATCAACAGTGGGGCACGCCTGAACCTGGGATCGACCTCCAAACTACGCACCCTGATTACTTACCTGGAAATCATGACCCGCCTGCATCAATCCTATGCAGACATGAATCAAAAAGATTTGCAGAAAATTCAGGCGGGATCGCAGGATACGCTGACCCGCTGGGCGCTGACCTATTTTGTCGAAAACCCCCATAGCCGTTTGCAGGACATGCTCGAGGCCGCCATGACAAGGACCTATTCCGGGAATCCAGCGGAAGCGTTTTTTACTGGCGGCGGATTACAGAAGTTCAAGAATTTTGAGCCAGAAAAAGACGATGGCATCATGACAGTGCGAGAAGGTTTTCAACACTCCGTCAATCTGGTATTTGTACGCCTGATGCGCGACATCGTGCATCATTACGAAGCGCAGACTTTGAGTGTTGGGGTCGTGGGCCTGGTCAAGACCACTCCTTCAAATTACAATCCCATCACGGGAAGTACAACAGGAACAGCCGAAGTTTCAGTGAATCCATCCCAACAAATCCAACTGTCGCTTTTTGCGGACCGCGAAGGGCGCGAATTCCTGTTTCGCTTTTACAAGAAGTACAAGGGAAAATCCCCCGACGAAATGCTACAAACCCTGGTCGATGGGATCCATGCCAAACCGAAGAATTTGGCCCTGATATTTCGAAGTGTTGAACCTGAAGCCAGTTTTTTACAGTTTACGGCCTTCATGCACCATCAACTGCCCGAAGCGGAACTCGATGAAAAATCCCTGCAGATTCTTTATGACAAGTTCGCTGTTGAAAAATATTCCCTTATGGATAGGGGTTATCTGGCTGGAATCCATCCCCTGGAATTATGGTTGGTTGGCTATCTTTTTCATCACCCTAAAGCGACCCTGACGCAGTTGGTTGAAACCAGTG
Source organism: Ferrovum myxofaciens (assembly GCF_000735045.1). Classification (GTDB taxonomy): domain Bacteria; phylum Pseudomonadota; class Gammaproteobacteria; order Burkholderiales; family Ferrovaceae; genus Ferrovum; species Ferrovum myxofaciens. Next base: position 1,012 of record NZ_JPOQ01000035.1, on the reverse strand, counting down.
CCCAGCAACGCCAGGAAGTCTATCAGTGGTTGTTCAAGAGTCATAATAAAAAAGTTCAGGAGTCGCGCATTCGTCAGATGTTGGAACTGGAAGCTTTTCAGATGATCGCCGCCGATTGGCGCCGTTTGGGTTATCCTTTCGAATCCCTGACACCTTCCTATGCCACCGCATTGGGGGCCTCTGGTGATCGCCCGGATTCTCTGGCGAAATTGATGGGGATCGTCGTCAATAAGGGTCTGTTGATGCCGATGGTGGAATTGCAAGAATTGCAGTTTGCGAAGGGGACCCCCTATGAGACCCACTTTGTCAGTCAACCCGCCGCCGGAGTCCGGATGCTCCCTGTGGAAGTAACCGAAGTGGTGCGGCGCTCCTTGATCGATGTGGTGCAGGGCGGAACGGGAATCCGTCTGAAAGACGGATTGGTGCAAAAAAATGGTCAGGTCATCGAGATAGGAGGGAAAACCGGCACCGGAGATCAGCGTTTTGTCTCCTATGCGCCCAATGGAAAGTTGATCGCCTCGCGCGCCGTGAATCGTTCCGCCACTTTCGTATTTTTGATCGGTGACCGCTTCTTTGGTACCGTCACGGCCTATGTTCATGAACCCTATGCGGCAGACTACAAATTCACCAGCGCCATGACGGTACAGTTATTAAAGTCCTTGCTCCCGGTGTTGGGGATGCCTGCTTCCTGATGAAAAACAACAATCAGGTGTAATCAGGTGAATTTACGTGTGTGTAATCGGGCGTATCGGGTGGCAATGTGGGTAAGGTAAATGTTGGGAATAGACACCATACAGATAACGCCGGAATTGCTGGCGTTGCTGACTTAAATAGATGAGTTCAAAGGAGCGTGGCGCGCTCTTGGTAGAAAGCCTTGGAATTGGCTTAACTGAACTTTAGACATTCGCGGGTTTTTCCAAATACCGAAGGCACCCATCTGCGCGATAAATATTTTCAAAAAAATGCAAAAAACACTTGACATGAAATCCGATTTGCGAGGTCGCTGCGCTAC
>NZ_JPOQ01000034.1 GCF_000735045.1 Ferrovum myxofaciens | reverse complement strand
GGCATCATCAAACAATATATCGAGCAACAGCAAACGCCACTATAGGAAACGAAGATGGATGCCTTCGGCATCCGCGCTATTCATCCCCGCCCTGAACGACGGGGCTTTTCGCGCAGTCCGGGTAATTCTGGTCGTCGCACCGCGCCAGCCCTCACATACCCGCAGGTGTGGGCAGTGGAATATTGGTCAGGTCAAGCCGGCACCGGGGTGCAAAAACAGGTAAAATAAAACAGTTTTTACTTCAGCGAGTGAACTGCATGCCAACTTTCCAGGTTACCAAGCAAGAATTCCACACTGTAGTCAAAACATACATTGAGGAATTCGATACCTCAGATCAAGACAAATGGGATCATTTCAGAAGCCTCATTTCCGTCTATGCCAAGGACAAACTGGCTGATTTTCCCTTAGTGGCCCCTGAAGATTCCCATGTATGGTTTGCCCTCCTGCAATTGATGAGGCAAACCGAATATGAGGTGGAAGTGAAAGATGATTGGGTTTCCGTGCGCAATGGCGAATTTAAAACCATTCATTATCTTGAAGACTCCTATGGAGAAGTCCTTGAGTCCACAGAGGTGGGCACGGCCTGACTGATGTGTTCCAAATTCCGCCGCTCGATGCAGATCGCATGATGCCCAGCAGTCCTGTTCCCAATATGGCCGATGGCCTCATATACAGGCTCTGCAGGTAGCGAATCTTTATGGTTGGCGATGACGATGCAAAGGAATTCGATCTCATCGCGCCCCATGATTCCGAGCACTTCGGTATCCGTACTTCCCCGTTATTGGTCAATCGATAGCCATGTCAACCCCATATTTATATGTCATCTTGCTTAAATCATATCTAATCACTATGATGATACTTGACCAATCGTAAGAAGGGAAAAACCATGGCACATACAGATACCAAAGTCCTCACTGCACACGTGCCGCTCCTGCTGGCCGAGAAAGTAGATCGGTTGGCCACTCGTCTCGAACGCTCACGTGGCTGGATCGTCAAGCAAGCGTTAGCGGCCTGGATCGACATGGAAGAGGAACGCACCCGTTTGACCCACGAGGGGTTGGCCGATGTAGACGCCGGACGAGTCATTGATCACCAAGCCGTGGAAGCGTGGGCCAATAGCCTCAGTACTGCCCAACCGCTGCCGGCACCCCGCTGATGGAACTGAAGTGGACGAGCAAAGGGTTATCTGATTTGGCGCGGTTGTATGATTTCTTGGTGCCAGTGAACAAATCGGCCGCTACGCGCGTGGTGCAGGCGCTCGCAGCGGCTCCAGCCAGTCTGCTGGTAAATCCACGTATCGGCGAAAAGCTGGAAGAATTCGAGCCGCGCGAGGTACGCCGGATTCTCGTCGGAAAGTATGAGATGCGGTACGAAATTCGGGAATCCACGATCTACATGCTGCGGCTGTGGCACACCCGCGAAGATCGGTAGCAATGCCCTCACACACAAGGCTGTCAGGATACAACAGAAAACCCCTGAAACGGAGTGGTTGAGGTTTTAGGATTGGTGGTGCAGTTTAACGAACTCCCGAACTGTGCTGTCACCTTACTGAGGGAATCTGCGCGAACGTGGGCGTCAAGGCGTAATCATTGGCTGCGGTTGATCATCCTGTAGACTCATATGTTCCAATCGCCACTGCTTGAGTATCTCTCTCGGCAACGGTGATCGCGCTATCCGAAACCGGGTCGCAGTACTTGAGGCAAATGTTTTGCCATCCTACGTCAGGCAAGTGAAATGCCTCATCGAAAAGCTCTTCCAAGTCCTCTGCAGCTTTTGTGGCCGCCGCCGCAGCAGTCGGTTCGTCTCGAAGACTATCGTAGAGAACCATAATCCCCAGTTGGTAGAGATCTTCTGGTGCCTCTCGTTCGACGTCCTTACCCTCATCGAGATCGAATAGCAATGCGCGAATATGATCACCTCCGCCCACCAGAATGCTCTCCAACTTCTTGAGGAAGGTACGCTTGCCCGGGATATTAGCAGCGCGCAGACGATCTTCAAACGCTTCCGGAAATGCCGCCCGATAATAACGGGCGGCCAGCCAACGCTGGAGAATCGCTACGCCACGCCCGTCCAGCCACATATCCTGGCGAGGGTCGGTCGCGAACAATACCGGTTTACTGATCGGTCGCTTGGCGGTAGCCATCAACTCCAGCGCCACCGGCCCTCCTGCTGTTTGGTACTCGATATGAAGTCGTCGAGCAGTTTTGCCATATGAATCTCCGCCCAGCCTATCGATGCGCTGGCCCACGATGACCTCGGATACTGGCTCTTTATCGGCGACTGCAGTCAGGTCACAGTCATGTGAAATGACGACCACGACGGTACCGCCAGAATTCTCTGGATGCTGCAGGTTGAGCGCTTTGGCTGCTTCGTCGGTTAGTGCATCACCTTGCCGCCACGAGATCTGCCGATCGGTATCTGACATTCACAGATCCCTCATGCATCTTCATGGAGATGCGGTGTGCCGAAATCATCAGCAGTCGGCGCGGATTTTTGTCGTCCTGCCAGGCGTGAGGCTAGGCGCTGACGTTGTTGTGACTCGCGTGACAGCGTACCGACGAGCGCACGCGCCAATTCAACGACCTTGCCACCCTCTCCAACGGATTCCAGGAGGGATTGACCGCCGCTGATCTTCCGGCGCAAGGCTTGAGGCGTGACATCGATCCCCGACTCCAGGAACACGTCTGCCGCCTGTGCAAATTCGGAGATCCGTTGTGCATTTCGTGGAGACAGCGCCCCTCCCTTAAGCCACCCATGTACAGCTTGCCGGGACACGCCAAAAACTTTGGCAAGCTCAGATACCGAAATTTTCATCACATGGCGGACGTGGGTGACGTCTCCGGAGGCAGAAGTAGCGACATCAGCCGCCACAACTTGGGTACCCTCAAATTCGATTTGGTTGATGCTCCAGGTCGCGGTTGCAGAACTGGCATTAAGATACATTGGCGTCAGCAGACCCAATGTTCCCACGACGCAGTAGCTGAGAATTCGCCCTTGGAAAGCGTTGGCACTGCTAACCACCTCATCAGTGTGATCGTCGACTTTGGTGAACGTGGTTGCCCGGACCGCCTGTTGTGAGGAGCCATCTACTTGATAGGCAGCGTACATCTTGTATTCCCTCCCCTGTTATGTTTTCCATGCAGCAATAGCAGTCGGCGTAACCATTGCATCGAACGCCATGCCAATGCCGCTTCGTAACATTTTTAGCTGCAATTTAATTGCATCCAATTCAAATAGGCGACGTCCCTCAATTGAGGCGTCAGTGTCGACGATGGCATGCACGCCATTGATCGTTTTGAACCGTTCGGCGATGTTAACGCCAATGGGTTGAAGATCCATAGGAAAACCCAGTGGACCAGCCTGAATGATCGTCCGTGCCAGTACTACGCATTCGGCAGTCCGGATATGCGTTTCAGTAAACGAATGTGACACTTCGACTTCGTCAGGCAGCTCACTGCTTAGCCCCAATACCCCTGGTACCAAATAGTCGGCAAGACCGACCTCCCCATTGGGAGGAACGATAGCATCAAGATACCGCAAGCCTATCCTTTCAGAGTGCGCGAGCGTCACACACTCATGAACGATGCCCAATCCTTTGATGAACTCATCCGCAAATGTCTCAAACGTATCGTATTCCGTCGTCTGAAAAGACAGCGCATTTTGCTCGACAATAAACCCCTTGGTATTGTCGGTGCTGAAAAACATCAGCCGCTCGACCTGTTCTACGACAGGAGGGTTTTGCGGTTGCGATGTGTCCCCGATCTGCGGCATTAAATTGAAGGCCATCGACACCCCCTTTTTGAAGTCGGGGTAGCCCACCTTCCGCATCCGATCCTGGATATCAGCAGCGTAGGACCCCAATCGGAGGACTGGATTGTGTCTGGCCTGGGCGATGGCGAAGTACACCGGTGCGTTCTTCATTTTTTCACCCATAGCATCTCTCCACTTGACATACGACTTGACAGTTTACACTTTATTTAACAGATCGTGAAGTGGGTCGTTCTCTCCCTCGTGAAGGCACAGGATCTTTGGCATGGCGAAGGGAACATACCCATACGCGTTGTGAGATTATTGCGTTCCACATGGGAGGTTGAGACTTTGGAAACATCGGGGTCACCACTGATGCGGCGCTTGCCTGTCATCAGCAACTTGAAATTGGGCCAAAAGCAGCAGTTTGAAATTGGAAGTCAAGTCGGCTAAGGGGGGGTGATATTTATTGTGACTGTCACATAATCCAGATTCACAGAACCCTCAACTTCCCG
>NZ_JPOQ01000033.1 GCF_000735045.1 Ferrovum myxofaciens | reverse complement strand
ATCGACCCCGGCTAAGTGCCGGGGTTTTTTTGCGGGTTGGCTAAAGTCAGGGTTGGTCACAGTTCTTTTCCGGCCTGCTTTGGACCGGCTTGTCTCCACCAAATAACGGTAGTCCTCCCTGAATACAACGCCGCTCAGTGACCGCGTACCCCCTTGCCAGTCCTGCCTGCTGTGGCGAATTCTCCTGCTACGCTTGGTTTCCATACCTGCTCTCCTGTGCCACAATCTGAAGAGGAGTATGCAGAAAAATTATCCGGGAAAATACAACGCCGCTCAGTTATCGCTTACAAACGGTCAGTGAGCGTTTATACATCGGAATCCAAGGATAAAACTCGGAACTGAGAAAGGCGGATATTCGCGCAGTGTACACATAACGAGCAAACCCCAACTTATTGTCAACGTTATACCAACACAGATCGGAATTCGGCTCACAGAAAACCGACACATGATAAGTCTTTTCGTCAGACCACAGAAACCACGTTGACTTATTTTATCCCTGACAGTTTTCTCATACAGACAATCATCGCGATGGAACAACTCAGGTTGTTTTTGATCCCTCGCTACTTTTTCAAAATCAGATAGTTTCTGTTCCCAATATTCCTGCCAGAACTTTGCCCCACTTGCACTCCCGACTTGGAACATGGAAACCAAAAATCCAACGACGCAAACCATAAAACTGACAACCGGTATTTGATGGCTGGACTGCACAAGACCCGCAAACAATACGCCTTGAAAGATCATAAAGAAATTGTTTCGTTGCGTGAGTTGAGTAATCTCAAAATCACGCAATCGCATTGCAATATCGAAGTTATTTATTTTTGGTTTTGTTTCGTTTTCGGTCTCGCACATATTGTGTTTTATCTCGGAAATGTGGGAGTTGAAAAAACCCCGCCTCCTTGTGAGAGACAGGGCCTAAATTTGATACAACCCACGGTGAATTGTGGGTATCTCCAGTGAGGGAGATTAGGCGTTGAAGTGAAAGTTTGCTGCCGTAGATGCGGCCGTCGTTCCAACCAATTTTACGATATCGTGAACGCTGGATCCCGCGCCAACTGCTGTTCCAGTGACGCCTTGAACCACCTCTACAACATGCGTATTGCCAGAAGTAGTGTTGGTGTAGGTGAAGATGACACCGTTACCGGCGGTTACAGAACCACCGAATGTTATGGGCACTCCTCCACCAGATTCAATTGCCGTCAGGAGCGCGTTATCTGAAGCAATATTTCCGGTAATTTCTACTACATTAGTAGTTGCTGCCAAGGTCGTTGCCCCAACTGTGGATGTATAGGACGCTAGTGATACTGCAACACCACTTGTTACCGCGGTTCCTCCAGCGTTATCGAGCATACCGCTGACATGGCTAATCGAAACACCCGCCACATCGCCACCTGCTATACCGAAACCTGTGACAGAAAATGCACTGATCGTTGAGGAATTCACAGTATCAACAATACCTGCGTGGGTTCCCAGCGTTATAGCGGTTGAAGTATTGGTGTTCGAATCAGTAATCGCCATGGCTGAAGAGCCATTAGTAATGGACACAGACTCTGCACCCGTACCCGTCATCGATACCGTCGCCAAGGCAGCTGCAGTGAGTGTACTAACGGTCAGTGTTCCCGTCCCTGTGTTGCCGAAAATCGCTGTTGTGAGAGAGGCATCCGTGGCTGCAGAAAGACCCAGATCTGCAGAACTGCTATCAGCCACGGTCAATCCCGTAATGGTACTTGATGTTCCCAACGCAACAGTTGCTGCACCAGCAGTAGCACTTTGCGTGTCGTTGATTGTCAACGTACCGGCCAGCGTATCTGTTACTGTCGCACCAATCGTGCCACTTGCGCTGGTCCCCACCCCACCGATATCCAGAGTGGCAAGCGCGGCATCAGTCATGGCGGCTTCAGTGATCGTTCCCGAACCCGTATTGTTGAGCGTCACTGTGGTCGCGGTAGTCGTATCCGCTGTGTCCATAATACCACCCGAGCCGCTGCTGGTGATCGTCAACGTATTCGCGCCAGCCGACATGGTAGCCGTACCGATGGTCAGCAAGCCTGCACCAGAATTAGTGATGGATTCTGTACCGGCACCAGCCGTCAATGCAACGACGCCTACAGCCGCGCTGGAACTGTCAGAAAGCGCAAAACCTGCATTAGCCGACGTGATATTTACGAAGTTTTCGGTACCCGTACCCGTCATATAGACATTGGCAAGTAGAGTACCTACCGTCATACCATTATCAGTCAGCGTCGCACTACCCGTATTATTGAATGTAGCACTTGAAACATGTCCGGCGTGCATTGTATCAACCGTCACCGCTGCTGCAGTTGAGTCGTTTATGGCCATCGTCATGGATGTGCCTGTATAAGTTCCCGTCTCAGCAAGAGTCAAAGCGCCTGTCGATGACCCGGAAACATTGATCGTTACTGCAGTGGGATTAAGACTTTTGTCAAATGTATCCGTTACGGCAGCAGTGCCCACCACCATGGTGACAGTATTGGAACCGCTACTCAGCGCAAATGTATTGGCAGCACTGGTTTGCGTCACCCCGTTAATTGAACCGTAGGAGGCCAAATTGCTTGCATTGGTCGCCGCAGTTGCTGCCGCTGCCGCATTCGCCGCAGCCAGTGCAACAGGTGACTCTCCCTGGTCCACCGCTTGTATATCCAGAGCCATATTGGATTCAGCAGTGGCAAGGGATGAAGCTGTGTTGAGGACCTGAGATACCGCAACACGAGCCGCATTCGCTGCAGCCGTTCCTTCGTAACCGACTATCTGTGAGTGAGAAGTCAGATCTTCCGTAAAATGAATGGCATAAACGAAACGATTAGCAAGTGTTGCAATATCAATCCCTTCGGCATTCGCTTGCATTTGGGTCACAATCGTACTAACCGTTGCTGCACCTATATTTAATTGGTTCACCCAATAGGCCAACCCACCCGTATCAGGGGCACGCCCCAGCAGATTCGAGTAAACCTGGGTCACAACCTGTTTATTGGTCATGTTTCCGTACAACGTCCGGTATTCCTGGCTGGCAGCAAATCCAGCTTGCATGGTCGCAATAGACTGACCAAGCCAATAGTTCATACCCTCCGGGTCTGCAGGACGTCCAAAGTAAGCCAGATATGCGTTTTCAACATCTGTTGCTGTTGCTGTAGTTCCGCCCATGTTTTTATTCTCCAGTATGAATACGACAAATAGTACAAAGGATCTGCCTATTGTGAATATTTTTCTCTAAAAGGACTAATCAGAATCCCTTAATCCCTTTAGAGAAAAACCCCACCCCTCTTTTGGAAAGGTGGGGTTTTCGTGTTTGTTTCAACCCACGCTGTTCTGTGGGCATCTCCGGTGAAGGAGATTTGATTTAAGCAATGTGAATCGTGTTTGCTGCGGCAGCAGTTCCAACAGCGGTAGCCGTATGAACACCGACCAGTTCGACTACGTAGGCATCATGAGCAGTGCCATTCATTGCGGCAACATAAGTATTGGTACCATTGGTATAAGCCACTACATCTCCAGCAGTTCCAGCAGTGGCATAGACAGCAGCAATAAACGCTGCAGCAGTATTTGTTCCGCTTGTTGTCGCAATACCATTTGTTACGGTCCAAACACCTCCTCCTAGGTCGGCAGAAGCGCCAACAGCCGCCGTCGTACCACCCATCTTCAGAATATCGCTAGCCGTTGCACCGATATTGAAGTTGCTGATCTGGTCCATGGCTGTAGTAAGAGCACCGGCGCTACCATAAGCCACACCATAGTGAGCCGTCGTATTAATAGTATCAATTGCGGTATGACCTGCCAGCAGTGTGTCTGTGTTGCCAGTAGCAGTAGCAGAAACAGTATCCGTAATGGATGTTGTTCCTGAACCCGTGGAAATGATATCCCCCTTACCCGAGGTAGCGGTAAGTGTGAATGCCCCCGTAAATGCACTTGCGTTAATGGTATCACCCGTAGTTATTGCAGCCTTCACTGCCATGGTGAGAGCAGCTGAACCTGTGACATTGAAAGTGGTGTTATCACTGTTCACAAAAGCAGTAACGACATTGGTATCGCCAGCAGTCGAGGTATTGGATGTCAGGTTGATAGTCGTCAGCCCTGTTACCGTTATCCCTGTCTCGGTCATTCCTACCGCACCAGATTGAAGATTCAGGTTCAGCGTATGCGCACCAACTACTCCACCCAGCACATCGGATGTTGCAGCAGAACTGATATCCACGGTGGAGGCATCAGCCATGTTGCTGATGGTATTTGTACCAGTAGCACTAATCGCAAAGTGGTTATGGAACCCAGCAGTAATTAGCGATGCATTGATCGTGGTACTAGCAGCATTCAAGTCCAGAATCTGGAAGTTCGTCGTAGCATTCAAAGCCGTGTATGCCGCAGTAGAAAATGATGTGTCGTTGACTTCCAGGGTTGCGGGTGCCGAAGCAGACCCCCCCCGTTCAACTGAGAACCAGAGGTCAGAGTCGTCAAATCACCAGCTTTAAGAATCAGCGTATCGCCACCAGATCCACCTGTGAAGGTGAAGCCTGCGTTGACAGTACCGCCACTGATATCAAATGTGTTTCCACCCGTACCCGTGTCAGTTATAGAGGTAAGATCAGCAGAACCAGTGGACCCTGCTGTAACCGTTATCGCAGTAGCACCAGATACATTTAAAGCAGTATCAATCGCATTGGTGGAAAGCGTAACCACATTACCGCCTGTGATCGTCCCGGAACTCACCAGATTAAGAACTGTGGCCTTGGATGCAGCACTAGTATCCAATGTGCCTGCTGACATAGCGCTTACAGTCACTGTCAGCGAAGTGTCAGTCGTATCCGTAATAGTGGCACCATACCCTGTATTCTCCAGGGTCAGTGCTTGGCCTTTGAGCGTAAGGGTGTCTGCGGCTTTCGCTTCGCCATCAACAGTAATGCTGGTGAAGGAATAGGTTGAGAAATCTTGACTCAAAGCACTCCCGGCACTATCTCCTGCTTTATTGACATACAGATTTTGTACGCCAGTAATATTGCCAGCGGTACCGCCGATTGTAATTTCTCCAGCGGCAAGATAAACCTTCAGCGTGTTGCCCGTACCACTGCCGGAAATTGTATCAGCCACACCCAATGTTTTTGTATTACCAGTGTTATCAGCAATGAACGTTGCGTTAGGTCCGCCGCTCAGAGTATCCACACCTGTAGTGAGATTGAATGTCGTTGTTTGTCCTTGCACGCCTGCACCAACTACACTGGTCACATCTGCAGCCACTGTGCTGAAGGTGGTCATTACCGTGGAACCACTTGGAACAGCGCTGGTTATTGCTGCACGTGCTGCGGATGCCGCTGCTGTTCCGCTGTAACCAACGATATCAGGGGTACTGTTGGTCATGGCGCTCGTGAAGGCGGTGGCGTAGTTCAAACGATTGGTAACCGTGACGTTATCCGTGCTGGTTGCGGGCTCGCTCAGAACAGCTTGATAGATGGCATTGACCAGGCTGCCGATTGTCTGGGCACCGGATGTAAGTTGTACACCCCAGTAGGTCAAACCGGCGGGATCAGCTTGGCGACCCAGCACATTCTGATAAACCTGATTTACTTCCGCAGCAGCGCTCATCCCTGCATACATATTGGCGAATTCTGCACTGGCTGCAAAACCGGCAGTCATGGCTGCCTGACTTTGACCTTCCCAGTAGTTCAGACCGATAACATCCGCAGGGCGCCCAAAATAGGCCAGATAAGCCTGCTGTACTTGATTGGCGGTAAGAGCCATTGTATTTCTCCCATAAATTAACGAAATTATATAAATCTAAACAACCGGGCAGAGTCTAGCCCACGGTACTCAACCTCGGGGCATTGTACATCCTGCCGTTCTGTTATGACAACCTCTA
>NZ_JPOQ01000032.1 GCF_000735045.1 Ferrovum myxofaciens | reverse complement strand
CCGGCTATACTGAGGACGCATTGCGGTCTAAAATAGCTCGCGGCGAGTTTGCCGAAGGCGTCCATTACATCAAGTCACCTGACGGACGTATACATTTTATCGTTGAGGCGTATTTACAATGGGTGGAATCAAGTCACACGGCAAAGGGTTACAAATCACCTTCTATTGGAACGGCGAACGCTACCGGCCAACAATCAAAATCCCCCCGACGGCATCGAATATCAGGTACGCAGAACGCCTGAAGGCGGAAATTGAGCGTGCCATCGCTCTCGGAACGTATACTCTTGAGCAGTATACATCACACTTCCCAACGTCGCGGATCGCCAGATCATCACCCGAGAAACTACAGCCCGACACATTCAGAACAGTTTCACAAAAATGGCTGGCCGTATCCAGCCACCTATCCAACGGAACTCTGATCAAATACCGCCAAGCACTGGAATTTTGGCTTGGCAAGATTGGAGAAACGCCGATAGATCAGATCAAGTATTCAACTATTGCCGCCTTGGCCAACTCACAAGGATGGGGCCCCAAAAACCGCAACAACATCTTGATCCCTCTGCGCCAGGTTTTGGAAATGGCATACCTGGATGGGACAATCCAGTCCAATCCAGCAGGGCGTATCCGCAACGCCAAAGTCCAGAAGGAGCCGCCAGACCCACTGACCCCAGATGAGGTTGATTTCGTGCTTGCACACATGCAAAAATATGATGTGCAGATCGTAAACATTTTCGAGTTTGCCATTTTTACAGGTCTGCGGCCATCTGAAACAATCTCGTTACGATGGGGTGAGGTGGATTTTAAGCGCGGATTGGTGCGGGTGAAACGTGCGCGCACGTTTGGCGAGGAACACGAAACCAAGACATTCAAAGTGCGTGACGTGGAATTGAACGCTCGTGCGCTGGCCGCATTGACTCGGCAAAAAGAATGGACGTTTTTGAAGGGCGGCTATGTGTTCAACAATCCGGTGACGGGCGAACCGTATTCAGAAGAAAGACCGCTACGCCGGGCGTACTGGAACCCGACATTAAAAGCGCTGGGCTTGCGCGAGAGGAATTTTTACCAGACTCGGCACACCTATGCCACGCTGAATCTGATGGCTGGCGCAAACCCAATGTGGGTAGCAAAGCAACTCGGCCACGCGACGATGGCCATGCTCCTTACCACTTATTCACGATGGATTGACGGTGCTGACAAGAGCGCAGAACGCGCAAAAATCGACACAGCCTTTGATCCCATAGCCACAGCAGCGCCACAAAAAACCAAAACACTGCTATAACTATCTGATTTGACTGGTCGGGGCGAGAGGATTCGAACCTCCGACCACCTGCACCCCATGCAGGTACGCTACCAGGCTGCGCTACGCCCCGAGTTTGTTATTATGACACAGTCAGCGCGAAAGGAGAAGTAGGATTTCGTTCAATTCCGCGCGCAGTGTTTCGCCCATGAGCATTTTATGAATGAAAGGGACTTCACAAAGACTCGGTTCATCAGGGTGATCTGGAACCAATGTCTGGGGGGTATTCATTTCTTCAGAGGGAGTGACTTCTTTTTCCTCAGGGAGACGGGAAACCGACTGCCGCCCATCTTTCCCCAGTTGAGACAGTTCATGACGCGCACCCGTGATGGTAAAACCTCGTTCATAGAGCAAAGAACGGATATGCCGGATCAGTTCCACTTCACGGGGCTGATAATAGCGGCGATTCCCACGCCGTTTGACCTGGCGAAGTTGCAGAAACTCCTGTTCCCAGTAACGCAGGACATGGGGTTTGATATCGCATAACTGGCTCACCTCCCCAATGGTAAAGTAATGCTTGGGAGGGATGGGCGGAAGATCGCGTTCAGCGCGCTGAAGCCTTACCACGGCGTTCCTCTACCATGGACTTCAATTTCTGGCTGGCGTGAAAAGTCACCACGCGCCGCGCAGTAATCGGAATCTCTTCGCCGGTCTTGGGATTGCGTCCCGGTCGCTGGGGTTTGGTGCGTACCTGAAAGTTACCGAAACCCGAAAGTTTTACTTCCTTACCCGCTTCCAGTGAGAGACGGATTTCTTCAAAGAAGGACTCCACAAACGCTTTGGCTTCCCGTTTGTTCAAACCCACCCGCTCAAACAACTGTTCTGCGAGTTCTGCTTTGGTCAATGTCATATCCTGCTCCCTATCTCAAGACCGCACCGAAACGTCGTTCTGCGACCCCTATCAATTCCTGGCAAATCTGCTCCAATTCCCCTTCGGTGGAAGAGCGTTCCGTATCTTGGATTTTCACACAAAATGCCAAACTTTTCTTTCCTTCCTCCACTCCAGCCCCTTGATAAACATCGAACAACAGGATGTCTGCCACATTTTTCGGAGCCGCTGCACGCAGGGCATCCCACAGAGTCATGGCCGGGATACTTTCTTCCACCACCAAGGCCAGATCACGCCGTACAGGCTGAAAACGCGGTGTAGGACCATACTCGGGCCATGATTCCCGGGTCAAGGGGATCCATTCTAACTCAAACAACAAAGGCATGCGGGAAAGGTCATAGGAGGGACCCAAGCGGGGGTGTAACTCCCCCAACCACCCGATACTTTGCCCATTCCACCAAACCTCGGCAGAACGTCCGGGATGCAAGGCAGGATGTTGGGTTGAAACGAAACTTGCGCCAGACGGCAGAAGTTCTTCCACAACCCCCTTGAGATCGAAAAAGTCGGCGGACTCGCTCTCGATCCCCCACTGTTCAGGAAAACGGGTTCCGTACCACAAACCACCTAAACGCAAGGGCTGAGCGCAAAGACCGTCCGTATCCCGGGCAGGAAGAAAACACCGTCCCCACTCAAAAATCCGCACCTGTTCCTGTTTGCGTTTGAGGTTGAATACCAGGGTTTCCATCAAGCCCACCGACAAGGTGGAACGCATGACGGCCAGATCCTGCGACAGGGGATTGAGCAAATTGAGGATCGAGGGTTGCATGGCCAGACGCTGCTCCCCTTCTGGCGGAACAAAACTGTAGGTGATGACCTCTTGAAATCCGCGCGCCTGCAAACGCTGGGCGACAGTCTGCCGGGAGCGTTCACGTTCCGGCAGGTGGATTGCCCTCAAAGGCGCCCTGGGCACCTGCATCGGGATCTGGTCGTAGCCCACACAGCGGGCTATTTCTTCCACGTAATCCACTTCCCGTTCCAGATCCACGCGCCAGGTAGGTGCCGTAGCGGTCCAACCCACATCGTTTCCTTCCAGGCCAACGCCTAACCGGGTCAGGATTTGTCGCATCGTGTCCACCGCGACTTCAAAGCCCAATAAACGGCGCACACGATCAGGACGAACCCGCACCGGAAGTCGCCGGGGCAACTTTTCGGGGTGAACGAGATCGAGAATGGGACCCGCCTGCCCTCCGCCGGCATAGTCCAACAACAGTTGGGTAGCCCGTTCCAGGGCTTCCTGGGTAAGACTGGCATCTACGCCCCGTTCAAACCGGAAAGCGGCTTCTGAGGCCAACCCCAGGCGACGGGCACGCCCTGCCAGTGCCCCGGGAGAAAACCAGGCCGCCTCGAGAAAAATGTCCTGGGTTTGTGCAGAAACTGCAGAATTCTGCCCCCCCATGAGTCCTGCCAGAGCCTGGGGCCCCGCTTCATCGGCTACCACCAATAGATCCGCAGTCAATGCAAGAGTTTGGCCGGAAAGTACGGTGAGGGATTCTCCTTCCCGCGCCCAACGCACGGTGAGATTTCCGGTCAGTGCAGCATCGGCAAAGGCATGAAGGGGTTGTCCCAATTCCAGCATGACGTAGTTGGTCACATCCACCACCAGCGCCTTGGCACGCAGGCCAGCGCGTTCCAGACGACGCACCATCCAGTCCGGGGTGGGCTGGTCTGGCTGTTCGAGATGGATCACCCGTCCACCATAGCGTGCGCATCCTTCCCTTGCATCAATCTGGACGGTACGCGTACCAAATTCGGGATTTGCCTCTCTGGAAATGAAAATTGGGGGCGTGAGCGAACATTGAGTCAATGCGGCCACTTCTCTGGCCACCCCCCGCATACTCAAACAATCTGCCCGGTTGGGAGTTAGTTTGAGGGTAAATTGCTGATCATCCAGATCCAGCCAGACACGAAGGGATTGTCCCACCGGGGCCTGCGCATCGAGCGCAAGCAAGCCCTCGCTTTCTTCGTTCAAACCCAATTCCCGAGCCGAACACATCATGCCCTGGGATTCGATTCCCCGCACCTTGGCCGCCTTGATGGTCAAATCGCCGGGAAGGACCGCACCCACCAGAGCACAAGGGGCTTTCATCCCCACCGCTACATTGGGTGCACCACAAACGATGGGCAGGGGCTCAGAAGTGCCCACGTCCACCGTCAGACAATTCAGCCGATCGGCCTGAGGATGCTTCTCTACCGTCAGAATCTGGCCCACTACCACTTGATCAAAAGGAGGCGCGCAGGGGCTCAGGGCTTCCACTTCCAGCCCCCCCATGGTCAGGACATGGGCCAACTCGGCGGCATCGAGGTCTGGATCTACCCAGGTTCTCAGCCATGCTTCAGAAAATTTCACCGCGCATCTCCTATTGAAAGTGCTTCAGAAAACGCAGATCGTTCTCGTAAAAAGTACGCAAGTCATCCACCCCGTACCGGATCATGGCCAGGCGTTCGACGCCCAGACCAAAGGCCAGTCCCACATACCGCTCGCTGTCGATCCCCAAGGGTTCCAGAACATTGGGATGAACCAACCCGCACCCCAGCACCTCCAGCCACCCTGTATGACTGCATACCCGGCATCCGTGACCCTGACAGATGACGCAGCCGATATCCATTTCAGCCGAAGGTTCGGTAAAAGGGAAAAACGAAGGACGGAAACGAGTGGGCAAGTCTTCCTGTTCAAAGAAATGGCGCATGAACTCACTCAGCAATCCTTTGAGGGCTGCCAGAGAAACCCCTTCTTCCGCAACCCAGAGCCCTTCCACCTGGTGAAACATGGGGGTATGAGTGACATCGGAATCACAGCGAAACACTCGCCCTGGAGCAATGATACGCACCGGCAACCCATGGGATTTCAGATAACGAACCTGAACGGGAGAAGTATGGGTTCGCAACACCACCCCCGGTGCCAAATAGAAGGTATCGTGCATGGCCCGCGCCGGATGATCGGCAGGGATATTGAGCGCAGTAAAGTTATAGTCGTCGCTTTCAACTTCCGGTCCCTCTGCCACCTCGAAGCCAAGACTTCGAAACAAGGTTTCGATGCGCTCAAGGGTACGTGTCACCGGATGAGTCGCTCCCCTTCCGTGTTGCCGTCCCGGCAGTGTCACATCCAGAGCCGAGGCACGCAATTCCCGTTCCTGCTGGGCTTGTACCAGCGCCTCGCGGCGTTGCTGCAACGCCCTTTCCAGTATACCTTTGACCTGATTGATCGCAGCCCCCGCAGACTTGCGTTCTTCGTGAGGAAGCACGCTCAATCCCTTGAGGCGTTCCGTCAACGCACCGGTTTTACCTAAATAACGGGCCTTGGCTTCTTCCAGCGCATGGGGGGTGTCGAGACGGGCAAAAAGGGCCAGCGCCTCCTCCTGCAATGACATCAAAACTTGCATGAACGATCCCGGAATAGAAAAACCCCCGGGGAGAACCCCGGGGGTTGGATTCAACGTCAGGCAGACAAAACGGTACGAGCCGTTTCCACCATTTGGCTAAAAGCCGGTTTGTCGAAAACCGCCAGATCGGCCAACACCTTACGATCGATCTCGATACAGGCTTTCTTCAGACCATTCATGAATACGCTGTAGGTCATGCCGCATTCCCGTGCTGCCGCATTGATCCGGGCAATCCACAAAACACGAAAATCACGCTTGCGGCGCCGGCGATCCCGATAGGCATACTGTCCGGCCTTCATCACCGCTTCTTTGGCAATCCGATAGACATTCTTGCGCCGACCGCGGTACCCCTTGGCCTGATCCAGAATTTTCTTGTGACGTGCGTGGGCCGTTACTCCCCGTTTAACTCGTGGCATGGACGGTTCTCCTTAAGCGTAGGGCAACATGGCTTTGACCGAGCCCATGTTGGTGGAATGAATTTCTGCCGTCCCACGCAATTGACGCTTTGTCTTGGTGGTTTTTTTGGTCAGGATGTGGCGTTTGAATGCCTGAGAGCGCTTGATACTGCCACTCCCTCGCACGCGGAAGCGTTTTGCAGCTCCGCTTTTGGTTTTCATTTTGGGCATGGAAAGCTCCAATCGTTATAGTAATCCGCGTCGGGTGAACAGGCTACGCGCCTGATACTTGATGACCCGCCGCGCCTTGTGGGCACTGCTTGCTACGCATCTACTTCCGTCGACGTAGCTTCGACTTTATTATTTTCCTTGCCGGCTTTGGCGACTACTTCAGCCTTTTTGCGGGGGGCCAGCACCATTACCATCTGACGCCCTTCCATCTTGGGAAACTGCTCCACGACTCCATGGGCTGCCAGATCGGCTTCTACCCGTTTAAGCAGGTTGTATCCCAATTCCTGGTGCGTCATCTCGCGACCGCGAAACCGCAAGGTCACCTTGGTTTTGTCACCCTCGGACAAAAAGCGAATCAGGTTGCGCACCTTGATGGCGTAATCTCCATCATCAGTACCGGGACGGAATTTGATTTCCTTGACTTGAATCTGTTTCTGTTTGACCTTGGCTTCGTGCTGTCGCTTGCTTTCACGATACTTGAACTTGCCAAAATCCATCAGGCGACAGACCGGTGGGTTTGCCGTCGGGGCAATTTCCACCAGATCAACGTCAGTTTCTTCCGCCTGACGCAATGCGTCATTCAGACGCATGATCCCCAGTTGTTCTCCATCTACCCCCACCAACCGCACTTCTGCGACGGTGATTTCCCCGTTGATCCGGACTTCCTTATCCTGAGCGATCGCCATTTCTCCCAAAAAAACAATAATTGACCAAGACCTGACCCGATCTTGATCCCAATCCTTCCACTTCAGTCAGTGAGTTCGCTCTTGGCCAGAATTTCAGCCTTCATGCGGGACACGACAACTTCCACAGGCTGTGCGCCCAGGTCTTTTCCTCCCCGTAAGCGCACCGACACCTGACCAGATTCAACTTCCCGATCTCCCATCACCAGTTGATAAGGGATCTTCTGTAAACTGTGCGTCCGTATTTTATAACTGATTTTCTCATTACGCAAGTCCATCTCCACCCGCACCCCTTCTTCGCGCAATTGCTGTGCCACATTTTCCACAGCTCCCCGCTGGGCTTCGCTGATATTTGCCACCACGGCCTGTACAGGTGACAACCACAGGGGTAGAGCCCCCGCATAGTGCTCGATCAAAATTCCTATGAACCGTTCCAGAGAACCCAGAATGGCACGATGCAACATGACAGGGGTCTGACGGCTGTTGTCGGCTGCCACAAAGGTCGCGCCCAACCGTTCCGGCATGGAAAAATCTGCCTGGATGGTACCACACTGCCAGGTACGCCCCAGACTGTCGCTCAAATGAAATTCGATCTTGGGACCATAGAAGGCCCCTTCCCCGGGCAGGGTTTGAAAATCCACTGCGTTATGCTCCAGCGCAGTGCGCAGTGCATCTTCCGCTTTATCCCAAATGGCTTCGGAGCCCACCCGCGAAGTGGGCCGGGTCGCCAATTTGTACTGGATTTCAGTGAATCCAAAATCCGCATAAACCCGGCGCAACAACTGGATGAAGGCGGATACTTCTTCCAGTATCTGATCCTCGGTACAAAAAATATGTCCGTCATCCTGAGTGAACCCGCGCACCCGCATGACGCCATGCAAGGCACCCGAGGGTTCATTGCGGTGACAGGAACCGAATTCTCCATAACGAACCGGCAATTCCCGGTAACTACGCACCCCCTGATTAAAAATCTGGACATGCCCCGGACAGTTCATCGGCTTGATGGCAAATTCCCGCTCTTCTGACAGGGTGGTAAACATATTTTGCTGAAAATGCCCCCAATGTCCTGATTTTTCCCACAGGGCCCGATCCAGGATCTGCGGACAACGTACCTCCTGATACCCATTTTCCCGGTAGATACGGCGCATATACTGCTCGATCTCCTGCCACAGGGCCCACCCCTTGGGATGCCAGAAGATCATTCCCGGTGCCTCTTCCTGCAGGTGAAACAAGTCCAGTTCCCGACCCAGGCGCCGATGATCCCGTCGTTCGGCTTCTGCCAGTCGATGCAGATAGGTCTCCTGATCCTCACGGGTTGCCCAGGCCGTTCCGTATACCCGGGTCAGCATTTCATTCTTTGCATCTCCCCGCCAATACGCACCAGCCACACGGGTCAATTTGAATACCTTGAGTTTACCCGTGGAAGGCACATGGGGACCGCGACACAAATCAACAAAATTGTCCTGTCGGTAGAGGGAAATGGGCTCATCCGTGGGAATGGCCGCAATGATCTCTGCCTTGTATTTTTCTCCCAGTTCTTCAAAAAATCGAACCGCCTCGCCCCGTGCCATCAGTTCCCGTTGTACGGGCAGATCCCGGCGCACAATCTCTTCCATGCGCTTTTCAATACGCTCGAGATCCTCCGGCGTAAAGGGACGCAGATAGGAGAAATCATAATAAAACCCATTCTCGATCACCGGACCGATGGTCACCTGCGCTTCAGGATAGAGTTCCTTGACAGCATGCGCCAGTAGATGGGCAGTGGAATGACGCAGAATATCCACCCCCTCCGGATCTTTTGCCGTCACCAATGCCAGGGTGACGTCCTGTTCGATCAAGGTCGAGGTATCCACCAGACGTCCGTCCACCTTGCCGGCCAGGGCCGCCTTGGCCAGCCCTGACCCAATGCTTTTGGCCACTTCCGCCACGGTCAAGGGAGTCGGGAAGGTACGCTGGGAACCATCAGGCAGTTGTATCGTAATCACGGTTTTTCCTTTCAACGTTTCCCAAATAATTTACGTCCACGCCGCCGTTGACGGCGCAGGCTGTTTTCCTCGGATTCGGTCAGGGGCTTGGGTTTGCGATCCGCAAAGGGGTTATTTCCCTGCCGAAACTCGACCCGCAGTGGAGTCCCACGCAATTCAAAGGCTTCCCGAAAAGTATTTTCCAGGTAACGACGATAGTTATCCTGGATATGAGCAACCGCAGATCCATGGATCACCACGATGGGCGGATTATGCCCCCCCTGGTGGGCATAACGCAGTTTCGGACGAAACGGCCCCGCCTTGGCAGGTTGGTGCTTTTGCACTGCCGCCATTAGCGTACGGGTCAGGCGTGGCGTAGGCAAACGAGCCATGGCGGCCTGGTAGGCGGCATCCACCGCCGGCAACAACCCATTGACCCCCAATCCGTCCAGCGCAGAAATGAACAGATGGTGGGCAAAATCAAGGAAACCCAATTTGCGCGCAATATCCTGGCGCAGCCTGTCGCGCCGATGAGCATCCAGTCCCTCCCATTTATTCACCGCCAATACCACCGCTCGCCCTGTGGTCAGCACATGTCCCGCAATATGTGCATCCTGATCCGAGATGTCCTGGCGCGCATCCAGGGTCAGAACCACGACATTGGCTTCCTCGATGGACTGCATGGTCTTGAACACAGAAAACTTTTCCACGGCCTCAAAGACCTTGCCCCGGCGGCGCAACCCCGCAGTATCGATCAGGGTATAAAGCCGTCCGTTTTCCTCAAAATCCACCTCGATGCTGTCCCGTGTCGTGCCCGGTTGGTCAAAGGCAATGACTCTCTCTTCTCCCAGCAATCGATTAACGAGGGTGGATTTCCCTACATTGGGCCGTCCCACAATGGCGATGCGCGGACGATCCGGACGTTTCTCGGAAGAAGTGGAGGATTCGGGAACCGGAATCCCTCCCAAAACCTCGTCCATGAGATCCCCGATCCCTTCACCATGGGAAGAGGAGATGGCCAAGGGATCGCCCAACCCCAGTTCATGAAATTCGGCGGTAACAACGGCGCGCGCCATACCTTCCACCTTGTTCACCGCCAGGGTCACGTGTTTCCCCCTTTGGCGCAGGCGTTCGGCAATGGTGCGATCCCCGGGAGTCAACCCGCTGCGTCCATCGGTCAAAAAAATGACCCGATCCGCCTCATCCAGCGCCTGCTCCGTCTGGCGCGCCATTTCGCGCAGGATACCGTCCTTTGCCACGGGTTCGAAGCCCCCTGTATCGATGACCAGATAGGGTCGTTCTTCCCATAGGGCACGTCCATAGTGACGATCCCGGGTCAAACCCGGCAGATCCGCCACCAGGGCATCCCGACTGCGGGTCAGACGATTGAACAGGGTGGACTTACCCACATTGGGTCGTCCCACGATAACCACGGTGGTCAGGGGGCGAAAATCAATGGGTTGCATGGGCTGTCAACGCAAACATTTTACCCGTACGATTCACCACCAGTACCCGCTCATTCCCCAGATAAACGGGAGCCTGAACGATGGGGGTCTTGTCAGTGGCCAATCGTCCTACCTCGGCGCCATTCTCCCGACTGATGAAATGCACCACGCCCTCCGCATCTCCCAGCACGACATAGGAAGCCGTCACGGTGGGCGGAGACAGATAACGTCCCTCAAGATCACTCATTTTCCACATCACTCCTCCAGAACTGCGATCCAGCGCCATAACATCGGATTTAGCCGTCGTTAGCACCAACTGGGAGCCCGCTTCGACCACGGGACCCAAAGCATTCACATCTCGGGACCAGACCAACTGGCCATGTTCGCTGTCCAGGCACGCGGCCCGTCCCTGATAACTGGCCGTACATACCATACCATCGCCCACCAGGGGGTCTCCCAACACATCATTCATCCGTTCCAGCTCCGTTGCCCCATGGGGTGAAGAAACCAACGACTCCCACTGAATGGTGCCGTCGGACAGGTTTAAAGACATCAACTTTCCCCCCGGCATGCTGACCAGCGCCACGCCATGCCCCAGGGTCATCCCGCCCACACCCCGCAATACCAGGGCCGGCATGGGACGGGCCTGGGTCCACAGAACCTTGCCCTCCGCTTCACTCAGCCCCATCACTTTGCCTTCTGCCGTCCGCACCACCACCATGCCATCGGCTCCTTGCGGGGCAGCCAGCAATTCGCTGTCAATGGAGGTGCGCCATAAAAACTGCCCTGTGGGCAACCAGGCCAGCACTTCTCCCTTCTTGTTGCTCAACAAAATCTCGTGCTCTCCCACGCCAATACCCGACGCAAAGGATTCACCGGTTTTCAGATCCCACTGGGTTTTCCCGTTCTCCGGGTCCACTGCCCTCAATTCACCCTTCTCTCCGGCTACATAGAGCATGTGATCGTGCAAAAGTGGCACCAGAAAACCCTCTTCCGTTTCACCCAGGGAAAGTTTCCAGTCCACCTCCACCTCCACCGTGGGTTTCAGAGGCAGCATGGAGGTGATGGGCAACTTGTCCGCACAACCGGCGCTCAGAGCAGCCAGGGCAATGCCCAGCCATTGGATTTTCTTCATCGTCCCCCTCCCAGGGCTTCCCATTTGTTTTGTGCCAGTTGATGCAATGCATTCATTGGCTGCGATTTTTCCATGGCGCTTCCATAGGCAGCACGGGCCTCGGCCAACCGGTTCAAGGCCAACAGGATATCGCCACGCAGATCCAGAGTCAGTGCCGCAAAGTCCGGAGCACGATTATCGTCCAACAAACGCAAGGCCTGTTCGAATTTTTTCTGGTCAGCCAGCAGACCCGCCAGACGATACCGGGCCAGGTCAACCAGTGCCAGTTCCCGAGAATGCTCGATGACCCATTCCAACTCCCCCTGGGCATCCCCGTCCTTGCCATGGGCGTGGCAAATCGCAGCGGCAATCAAAGCGCCCCGGGTGGCCAGTGCACTGTCGGGCTGCTGAGACTGCAATGCGCGGGCGGCTCCCAGCGTGGGGGCAACCTCCCCCGTGCGGGCAGCTACCCGTACGGCTTCAAAAGCACGTCCGGCTTCTGCTTCCTGCCGTTGTCCATACCAGAGCCAGCCATTGTATCCGCCCACCCCCAGCAAAGCTGCCACGGTTCCCGCCATCACCCACTTGCCAAACTGACGCCACCAGGCTTTCAGGGAATCGATTTGTTCCTGTTCTTCTAGATCGTACATGGCTTCACTCACTCGACTTGATTTGTTGGATCGCTTCCATGACATCCAGTGTCAACTGGTCACCCTGACCACGGAGCGGTTTGAGCGAAACCTTCTGGTGTGCTGCCTCCTCTTCGCCCAGAATGATGGCCCAACCCGCACCACTGGCATCGGCACGTTTGATCTGGGACTTGAAAGTTCCTCCCCCCGCGTGAAAGTGCACGGCCAGCCCGGAGGAACGCAATGTCTCGGCCACGCATAGAGCCCAGGCTTCCTGGTGCTGGTGCATGACATACACCTCAGGATGGGCCCCGAACCGCTGTGCCCAATGCGGTTGCTGTTCCAGCAACGCCAGGAGCCGCTCCATTCCAAGGGCAAAACCACAGGCCGGAGCGGGCTTCCCGCCCAACTGCTCCAGCAGTCCGTCGTACCGTCCCCCACCGCAAATGGTGCTCTGTGCCCCCAGCAAGGGAGTCATCCATTCAAACACCGTGGCATTGTAATAGTCCAATCCGCGCACCAAGCGCGTATCGATTTGATATTCCACGCCATTCTGCTGCAACAACCTTTGCAATTTCTCGAAATGAATACGGGATTCCTCGTCCAGATCGTCCATGAGACGGGGAGCATTCTCGATCAGGTCGGTCATGGCCGGATTCTTGCTGTCCAGAATACGCAAGGGATTGGTACCGAGACGACGCCGTGAGTCCTCGTCCAGGCGGTCCGTGTGGGCCGAAAAATAGGTTTGCAAACGCGTACGATAACGCGCCCGAGTAGCGCTGGAACCAATGGTATTGAGATGCAGGAAAACCTCTTTCAGCCCCAGACGCTGCCATAACCGGGCAGTCATGAGGATCAGTTCGGCATCCACCTCGGGGCCGGCAAAGCCCATCGCTTCCACGCCACATTGATGAAACTGCCGGTAACGTCCTTTCTGGGGACGTTCATGGCGAAACATGGGGCCCATGTACCAAAGTCGTTGAGGTCCGTCATACAACAGATGATGTTGTATGACCAGTCGGGCGCAGGAAGCCGTTCCTTCGGGCCGCAAGGTCAAGGCTTCCCCATTGAGTGAATCCACGAAACTGTACATCTCTTTTTCCACGATATCCGTCGCCGTCCCAATGGAACGAACGAAGAGAGCAGTGGGTTCCACCACAGGAAACCGGACTTCCCGATAAGCGTAAGCACGCAACCACTGACGAATTTCTTCCTCGAGAAATGCCCACTGCTCGCTCACCCCGGGGATGACATCGTTCATCCCCCGGACGGCCTGAAATTGTTCACCTTTCATGTTCCCACTCCGTAACGCCGGGCCACATAAGTTTCCACCAGCGCTTGAAATTCTTCTGCAATCCGCTCGCCCTTGAGCGTTACGGTCTTTTCTCCGTCCACGTAGACGGGGGCCACCGGACGCTCGCCCGAACCGGGAAGACTGATGCCAATATTGGCCAACTTGCTTTCGCCGGGACCATTGACCACACAGCCCATCACTGCCACCTGCAGATGCTCCACCCCAGGATATCGATGTCGCCAAAGAGGCATTTGACGGCGCAGGTAACCCTCGATTTGTTGAGCCAGGGACTGGAAATAGGTGCTGGTGGTTCGCCCACATCCGGGACAGGCTATCACCTGCGGCGTAAAGGCGCGTAATCCCTGAGTCTGAAGAATTTCCTGGGCCACCCGCACTTCCAGGGTACGATCACCGCCGGGCTCCGGCGTCAATGACACCCTCAGGGTATCCCCAATCCCTTCCTGTAGCAGCACGGCCATAGCTGCCGTGGACGCCACGATCCCCTTGCTCCCCAGGCCGGCCTCCGTCAAACCGAGATGCAACGGGTAGTCACACTGCCGGGCCAGATCCCGATAAACGGCAATCAGATCCTGCACTCCACTCACTTTGCAGGACAGGGTGATGCGCTCGGGTGCCAACCCCCAATCCACCGCCTGTGCAGCACTTTCCAGCGCCGAAGTCACCAGCGCCTGACGCATGACCCAGGAAACCGGATGGGGCTCCGCCAAACGGGCGTTTTCATCCATGCAACGGGCCATGACCTGAGGGTCCAGGCTACCCCAGTTCACGCCAATCCGAATTGGTTTATCGTAGGATCGCGCAAGTTCGATCAAACGTGCAAACTGTTCGTCGCGTCGGGAGCCCTGCCCGACATTGCCAGGATTGATGCGGTATTTAGCCAGTGCCCGGGCACAGTGGGGAAATTCGCTCAACAATTTATGTCCGTTGAAGTGGAAGTCTCCCACCAGAGGAACGTCATACCCCGACCGGTCGAGGGCCTGGCGCAATTCAGGGACCTGACGGGCGGCTTCCGCCGTATTCACAGTCACCCGTACCAATTCCGAACCCGCCTGGGCCAGGGCCTGAATCTGGTGAAGGGTCGCCTCAAAATCCGCAGTATCGGTATTGGTCATGGATTGCACAACGATAGGCGCATCCCCACCGATCCATAGCCCCCCCACCTGAACCGGACGGGAATGACGACGCGGGATGACCCCCTGCATACTGCCGCGGCTCATGGCTTCTCCGTCACCGATCCCTGAAGGGGTGCAGGGTACACGGGTGGGGCGTCGGACAACAGGGGCATCCTGTTTTCTTCAGAGACGTTCCCGGCGGGAAGGGGGCGCGCCGGTTCAGGCAGAACCGGAGCGGATTCCAGGGGAGGAAGCGCATTGGAAAACGAGGATCGAGGGGCAGAGGAATGCACCACGGTCACCACTTCCAGAAGATTCTTTCCCGAAAAAACGCCGGTTTTCCAACCCACCATGCCGGCCACCCCCAGGATGACCATGATCAGCAACACGCCCATGGAGAACGCGCGCGGCACCTGTTTCCAGAAAGTCGAAATTTCCTGGCCCCAGGTTCGGTGCTTTTTGGGCGGAACAGAGGGGGAAAACAGCGGCGTGAGATGGGGGGGTCGTGCATCCTGTCGTTCCCGCTCGAGCTGGGCCAGCAAGACTTCAGGAGGTTCGCCCAACTGACGGGCATAGGTGCGCACCAGAGCACGCACAAACATGATATCGGGTAAAGCGTCATAGTCGCCGGCTTCCAGCAACTGCAACTGGTGCGGAGAAAAACGCAGTCGTTGCACCATGTCCTGAAGCGTGAGCCCCTTCTGCTCGCGCAATGCAATAAGACGTTGACCTACGCTGGATTGCTCGCCCGTTTCCTCATTCATATCCGTTCTTCCTCGCGTTTCTCGTGCCGCCGACTGCGATCCACCACTTTCCCTGCCAATTGGCCACAGGCAGCATCGATGTCATCCCCGCGCGTCCTGCGCACCGTCACGATCAGTCCCGATGCCATGAGGATATCTCTAAAACGGGCGATTCTGTCCGGCGCAGAGCGTCGATACCCGGACCCCGGGAAGGGGTTGAAGGGAATCAGATTAAATTTACAGGGAACCTCTCGTACACAATCGATCAATTGCCGTGCCTGCCGGTCAGAATCGTTGACCCCCGCCAGCATCACATATTCAAAGGTAATAAAATCACGGGGCGCTGTCTTCAGATAGCGTCCACAAGCTGCCATCAAAGCGGCAAGAGGATATTTCCGGTTGATCGGCACCAGTTGATCGCGCAATTCATCGGTGGGAGCATGGAGGGAAACCGCCAGCGCCACGGGAACTCGTTCGCTCAAACGATCCAGAGCCGGAATCACGCCGGAGGTGGACAGGGTCACACGGCGCCGTGATAAACCGTAGCCAAAATCATCCAGTAAAATATCCAGGGCCGTCACCACCGCGTCATAATTGAGCAAAGGTTCACCCATGCCCATCAGAACCACGTTGCTGATGACCCGTTCGTTCGACTCATTGGCGCCCAGAGCCTGATTGGCCCACCACACCTGCCCAATGATCTCGGCCGTCGTCAGGTTGCGATTGAATCCTTGCCGCCCGGTGGAACAGAAAGAGCATTCCAGGGCACAACCCACCTGTGAGGAAATGCACAGAGTCCCACGGCGGGCTTCGGGAATGAAAACCGTTTCAATGGCATTCCCGGGTCCCAGTGAGAGCACCCACTTGCGCGTTCCATCCTCGGCAGTTTGCTCGGAAACCAAGGCAGGCACGTCCACATGGGCATGTTCTGCCAAACGTTGACGGGCCGTTTTGGACAGATCGGTCATCTGACCAAAATCTGCCACGCCTTCCTGATGAATCCAACGCATCACCTGCCGGGCACGAAAAGGCTTCTCACCCAATCCGGTTAAAAACTGGGTGAGTTCAGTGCGATTCAAACCCAACAGGTTGATGGTCATCGTTCATCAAATCAACGGGAATGAATCTGGGAGGACGGGAAAAAGTAAGCGATTTCAACCGCAGCAGTCTCCGCACCATCAGAACCATGGACGGCATTAGCATCGATGCTTTCAGCAAAATCCGCACGAATCGTGCCTGGAGCCGCTTTTTTGGGATCGGTGGCACCCATCAGATCCCGATGGGTGAGGACCGCATTCTCACCTTCCAATACCTGAATCATTACCGGTCCCGAAGTCATGAACGAAACCAGATCCTTGAAAAAAGGACGTTCGCGGTGGACGGCATAAAAACCTTCAGCTTCACTTTGGGACAGCCAGGCCATACGGGCAGCAATCACCTTGAGACCGGCCTTTTCAAAGCGAGAATAAATCTCACCGATCACGTTCTTGGCAACGGCGTCTGGTTTCAAAATAGACAGGGTTCTCTCGAGGGACATGCGGGGCTCCAAAAAAGTATAGGGTAAAAACCTTTACATTCTATCATGGGCCCGAAGAAAACGCAGACTGTCCCCCCGGAGAAATCAGGAAGAATCCCGCCCTACTGGTGGCGAAATTCTCCAGTACCCTTGACGTCGCACCAAGGTCCAACCGGCCCAATGAATTTCCGGGTGGTGATCGGGTCGCGCCTTGCCCTGGCGCAAAATCTCCTGTAAACGCCGTTCCGAGCAGGCCGGTGCCCCCTGTTGCCGAATCCACCAGCGCAGGAGATGGAGCGCACGAGCCTCCGTCAGGGAGTGCAATGCCGCGACCTTCAAACCCTGCTCATCGGAAACCTGCTGCCCATCCTGGGCGGACAGGTCCTCAAGGACTGCCTGCGCCTGTGCCAGATGGCGCGCACTCCGACTCAACGTGGCGCGCCAGGCCGGAAAAGCCTCATCCAGCAAGGGACCCACGCGTTGGCGCAAAAAATTCCGCGCATGCCGGGGATCTCGATTGGAGGGGTCCTCGACCCATTCCAGATCCTGCGCCACGGCGTAACGGTGCAAGACGGCGCGGGAAACCCCCAACAAAGGGCGCACCAGACAGGGTCCCTCCGGGGCCAGCAAACGCTGCGCGGGCATGGCCTGCAACCCCGGCAGTCCGGCACCCCGCAGCAACTGCAACAAGACGGTTTCCGCCTGATCGTCCTGGTGATGGGCCAATGCCACCCACTCTGCCTCCTGACGGGCAAGGACTTCATAACGCCGAGCACGGGCCACCGCCTCCAGGCTTTCCCCCCCCTGCCGGATCACCGTCACGACAAATTCCGCGCAGGGGATTTGCCACTGTCGGCATAACCGTGCACAGAACGCCGCCCAGTCATTGGCGGCAGATTGAAGTTGATGATTGACGTGCACCGCACTCAAACGAAAGTCCAGGTCAGACCGGAGTCCGCGCAGTACATGCAGCAACACGACCGAATCCAGTCCGCCACTCAGGGCCACCACCAAACGGTGCCCCGGTTGCAGGAATCCGGTCAACTGTCGGGACACCTGCTGGGACAGGGAATCAGTGGTTTTCCTTGAACTTTCCATACCCCATGAGACGATCATAACGTCGCGCCAACAATTCATCCAGGGTCAAGGCATCCAGGGACTTCAAGGTATCCTGCAGGGCACGACGCAGGTTCTGCATCATGGTCACGGGATCCCGGTGCGCCCCCCCCAGCGGTTCTGCCACCACTTTATCCACCAGACCCAGCGATTTTAGACGGGCGGAAGTAATGCCCAGAGCTTCCGCTGCATCGCTGGTTTTTTCCGGCGTTTTCCACAGGATGGCAGCACAACCCTCTGGAGAAATCACCGAATAGATTCCGTACTGAAGCATCAGGGTGGCATCCCCTACCCCCACCGCCAATGCACCGCCCGACCCTCCTTCCCCAATCACCGTACAGAGGATCGGCGTCTGCAGGGCCGCCATTTCCAGCAAATTACGCCCAATGGCCTCCGACTGCCCCCGTTCCTCGGCACCAATCCCCGGATAAGCGCCGGGCGTATCGATAAAGGTAAAAATCGGCAAGTGGAACTTCTCCGCCAGACGCATCAAACGCAGTGCCTTCCGGTAACCCTCCGGGCGAGCCTGCCCAAAATTCCGGTAGATGCGGTCCTTGGTATCGCGCCCCTTTTGATGACCAATCACTACCACAGGGCGTTCACCAAAACGGGCCACCCCACAGACGATGGCCGGATCATCGGAAAAACTCCGGTCGCCATGCAACTCTTCGAACCCCGTAAACAGCGCCTCAATGTAATCCAGAGTGTAGGGGCGCTGACTGTGGCGGGCCACCTGCGCCACCTGCCAAGCCTTGAGGCCCGCATAGATATCCTTGGTCAGGGTCTGACTCTTTTTTTGCAACCGTTCGATTTCCTGGGAGATATCCACCGCCGAATCTTCCTGCATGAAACGCAGTTCCTCGATTTTGGCTTCCAATTCTCCAATGGGTTGTTCAAATTCCAGAAATACCGTTTTCATTACCTGTCCTTAGAGATAAGCCCAAACTGCCAGCCCACAGCCCACCAACGCGCCCAGACCGGCGGGCCAGAGCAACCAGCGCCGCTGCGTCAGCGCAGTCACCGAGGCCAGGGCGATGGCAATTTGTATGAAAGTCATGGCCAGCGCCAGAGCATGGTGTGGATGAAAATACTTGTCGGCCAACTCGTTCTCGTATCGAGATTGTGCCTCAAAAGCCTCGGCCCGTGCCTTGATCTCCTTCTTTTCCGTCTCATAACGCTTCAAATCCTGGGCATAACCCTGCCGCTTGTCTTCCGGGGCCAGTTGGGACGCCAAAGTCATCAGATGCGCCTTGGTACTTTTGGCCTGATAGAAACTCCACTGGTCACTGGCATGGGCTTTGTAGAGTACTGCTTCATTCTTGTGCATGAGCGATTCATTCTGCGTATTCCCGCCCAGATAACTCACCACCGCACCAATCGCCGCCAGAATCGCCGTGAAAATTGCCACCTGCTGGGCCAGCGCCACCGTTCCTCCCTGCCCATGGGTGGCCGCATGTTCCACTTCGTGTTCATGGGCACCATGAACATGAAATTCATCTTCCATCGTTCATTCCTCCTCGTTTTCCCGGGCTCGCCGGGCCCGCACGGCCATGCCCAGTTCTTCCAGAATGTGCGCGGTTTGTGGCATGGCCAAACATCCATCGGTAATACTCTGACCGTAGGTCAACGGTTTCCCCGGAATCAGATCCTGACGTCCTGCGCGCAAGTGACTCTCGATCATGACCCCCATGATGCGTTGTTCGCCCTGACGCAACTGCAGCGCCACATCGTGCCCCACTTGTACCTGATTTTCCGGGTTTTTGGCGCTGTTGGCATGACTGAGATCGATCATGATACGCGCGCTCAACCCTTCCTGAGCCAACTGGCTGGCAGCCTCCTCCACATGGTGTGCCTGATAATTGGGCAATTTTCCGCCCCGCAGAATCACGTGACAATCTTCGTTTCCTCGCGTCGCCACAATGGCCGAACGCCCCGCCTTGGTCACCGACAGAAAATGATGGGGCTGCTGAGCCGCCCGAATGGCATCCACTGCGATCCGCAGATTTCCATCGGTTCCATTCTTGAACCCCACGGGACAGGACAACCCCGAAGCCAGCTCACGATGCACCTGACTTTCCGTGGTACGCGCCCCGATGGCCCCCCAACTGATCAAATCCGCCAGATACTGCGGAGTGATCAAATCCAGAAATTCAGTTCCGGCGGGAACCCCCATTTCATTGATGGTCAACAACAGACGACGGGCCACCCGCAACCCTTCATTGATCTTGAAACTGCCATCCAGTGCGGGGTCGTTGATCAACCCCTTCCACCCCACCGTGGTGCGCGGCTTCTCGAAATACACCCGCATCACGAGGAGCAATTCCTGCTTCCAGTGCTGAATCAGGGGGATCAACCCCTGGGCATATTCCAGTGCGGCCTTTGGATCATGAATTGAACAGGGCCCCACGATCACCAGCAGGCGGTCATCCACCCCATGGAGAATGCAATGGATCTGCTGACGGGTATCGAAGACCAGCTGGCCAGCAGCGGTGGTGCTGGGGGTCTCCTGCAACACCTTATCCGGGGTCACCAATTCCTCGATGCCCTGAACCCTTACATCGTCATTCTCTGGCAAAATATCCTTCATTTCCCGAATTCCCGACTGGCCAAAAGCAACATTCTACCAAAGGGGGGGTCAGATCGTCCCACCCACCGTCAGACCATCAATGCGCAAGGTCGGTTGACCAACGCCCACGGGAACGCTCTGTCCCTCTTTGCCACAAACCCCCACCCCCGGATCCAGAGCCAGATCATGACCAATCATGGAGACCCGGGTGAGCACATCCGGTCCATTTCCAATCAAGGTTGCGCCCTTGACCGGGTACAGGCATTTCCCGTTTTCCACCCACCAGGCCTCGGACATGGAAAAAACAAATTTGCCACTGGTGATGTCCACTTGCCCACCGCCAAAATTCACCGCATAGATTCCCCGGTCTATGGATGCAATGATCTCCTCGGGCGGACGATTTCCATTGCGCATATAGGTATTGGTCATGCGCGGCAGAGGCAGATGGGCAAAAGACTCCCGTCGTCCGTTTCCGGTGGGCGCCATCTTCATCAACCGGGCATTCAAACCATCTTGCAGATACCCCCGCAATATCCCATCCTCGATCAACGGGGTACATTGTCCCGGCTGACCTTCGTCATCCCACTGCAGGGAACCCCGTCGCCCCGGCAAGGTCCCGTCATCCACCACCGTCACCCCTGCCGCTGCCACCCGTTGACCGATTCGCCCACTGAATGCCGAGGTTCCCTTGCGGTTGAAATCCCCTTCCAATCCGTGCCCAATGGCCTCATGCAGGAGAATTCCCGGCCAACCCGAGCCCAGGACCACCGTCATGGTGCCCGCCGGCGCGGGGCGGGCTTCCAGATTGAGCAGAGCCTGCTGCACGGCTTGATGGGCGTACCCTTCCAGAAGGGTGTCACTGAAATAATCGTAGCCACAACGCCCTCCTCCCCCCGCCGATCCCTGTTCACGCACCCCCCCTTGCTCGGCGATCACCTGCAGGGAAACCCGCACCAGAGGACGAACGTCAGCCTGGAATCCCCCATCACTGCGCGCCACCAATACCACTTCGTATTCCCCTGCCAGGGAAGCCATGACCTGGACAACACGGGGATCGATCCGGCGCGCCATCCCCTCCAAACGCTCCAGAAGCCGTACCTTGGCTTCGTCAGGCAAAGTCGACAAAGGATCCTGGGGGGCATAGAGGGGTGCCGCCGGGTGTGGTTTTGCCCGCAATAGGGGGCAGGTTGCCTCCTGACCGGAACGTCCGATGGCCCGCGTGGCTCGAGCCGCCTGTTGCAGTGCTTCACCGTGAATGTCATCGGAATAGGCAAAAGCGGTCTTTTCTCCGCTGATGGCACGAATGCCCACCCCCTGCTCGATATGGAAGGAACCCGACTTGACCGCGCCCTCCTCCAGACTCCAGCCCTCAGAACGGGAATACTGAAAATACAGATCGGCATAATCCACGTCGTGGGTCAGCATCGAACCCAGGGTACGGGACAAATCTTCTTCTTCAAGGGCGAACGGTGCCAGCAAAGTTGCTTTAGCAATGGAAATGGGGTCCATGGACATAATCCTAAATATTCCTGTACGAGATGAAATGCGGTGCCACCATAAAATCAAACCAATCCTTTTTCCCAGGGAATCCGGCGTCGGGACAAGGCAGGCAACTGACTGCGCAGATCCGCCTGATGGACGGGATTGACGCCTGCCATCACCACCCCCGAACCCCGGGGCAACTGATCCAGAACCACGCCCCAGGGATCGACGATCATGCTGGCTCCATGGGTTTCTCGTCCGTTCATATGGTAGCCGCCCTGGGCCGGAGCCACCACGTAGGCCAAATTCTCGATGGCACGAGCCCGCACCAGGGGTTCCCAATGAGCCCGTCCGGTGGTTTCCGTGAAGGCCGACGGAATGAAAATCAGGTCCACTTCACCCATGGCGCGGTACAGTTCCGGAAAACGCAGATCGTAGCAGACCGATAACCCGATCTTGCCAAAAGGAGACTCAAAGGTCACCACCTCGTCGCCCGGCTCGATGGTTTGCGCCTCGTCATAACGTTCCTGAGCCCGTTGAAACTCAAACAAATGGATCTTGTCGTAGCGTGCCACACAATGACCCTCTGTATCGTAAACCAGACAACTGTTCCGGATGCGCCGGTCGTCATGCCCCTTGAGCGGAACCGTTCCACCCACAAGCCAGACTCCGAAGCGCCGTGCGCTGCGCGCCAAAAATTCCTGGACCGATCCCCGCCCAAAGGGTTCTGCAATGGCGATTTTGTCCGAATCCCGCATCCCCATCAAGGCAAAAAACTCGGGCAAAGCCACCAGAGAGGCCCCAGCGTCGGCCGCCATCTTGATCAGCCGCTCTGCCTCACACAGGTTGGCATCAAGATGGGGCCCCGAAGCCATCTGTAACGCCGCCACCCGAAAACTGCCCGGCAGGGGACGCGCTTTGCCAAACCCGGAATCGATGGACTCTCCCGCCACCTCAAGAATCCGCTTCATCATTCATTCTCCCTATGGACAAACATGTCATTCTAAGGATGACCCACGGATTGTATCCGAGGATCGTCCCAAGGTCCTTGAATCGTGTAGGCATAACTTAACGCCTGATCAAAGGGGTTACCCAGAATCTTTTGCAACACCCAGGAAGCCGCACCCACCACCGGCCCCCCCACCACGGTGGAAGCCAAAGTCACACTGTCCTCTACCGACGGAGCCACCTGGGCAGTCAGATCGCTGGTTTCATTGGCCAGATCCACCTTCCCAAACAATTTGACGTGGGCTGCGGGCCCGGCCATTTCGAAATCTCGCGTATCCAGCCGGGAATGGTCCAGAGCGAGGTCTGCGGTCAGATGATCAAAGGCAAACCCCGCCGAAAAGACATCGTTGAAATCCAGGGTGATTCGGCGTGGCAAGGTTTGCAGGCTGAACAAACTGATCAGACGACCCAGCCCCCCCGTTTGCACTTTGGAGAATTGCCCGTCTTTGAGATTCAGGGACGCATGCCCCGATACCCCCGTCAAACTGAAGTCTTCCAGCGCGCCGGGCCATTGGATATGCCCATGTCCCTCACCATTCCCACGAGCCACCAGTCCGGGATACCCCAATCCGGTCAGAAAATTTCCCAAATCCTCTGTTTTGACGTCCCATTGGTAGTGGTTTTGCGGCTTGGGCTGATCTTGCCAGACCCCCTCCATCTGTATCTGGGTTTCCTGAGAAACCAGCGTCAAGGTCTGCAGATGCCAGACCCCTGCGCCCTCCTGAGCGCCCTCCTGAGTGCCCACCAGATGGGCATGCCCCTCCAAACCTCCCGGCAGGGTCAGATGCTCCACCTGCAGGTCCATGGTGGGCATCTGTGCGGCCAGCGCCGGAGTATGATTTTCTGCCCCGGCGGGGGCATCAGGATGAGAACTCGCTGGAATGACGAGATGGACCAAATGTCCCTCCAAACGTCCCGGTTCCCCCTGCACCCTGATCAAATCCCCGGCTATACTACGCCCCCGGGTCCGGATCAGCCACTGTTTTCCTTCGACCCGTGCGTCGATGCCCACGTCCGGCCAGAGTCGTCCGGCCCAGGACACGGTCCCAAACGTCACATTGACATGACCCACTTTGCTCTCGCTGATCGGAGCCGCCCCCGCTTTCTGGCTCCAACGGTCCAGATAACGCTGCCAAGCTCCCAGATCCAGCAAGGGCCAGGCTCCCTCCACGGAAAAACCAGGGTCCAGAGGAAGATGGGTTCCCGCTTTTCCCAGCCACAACCGTCCCCGCTCCAGTTGCCAGGTCTCTCCCGCTTCTGGTTCTGTTTTCGTGGCACGATACAGTGCCTGAAAAGCCAGTTGGTCCCCCAGACGCCCCTCCACTTCCCGTCCCGCCCCAAACAGTTGGGCATGGATTTCCAGAGGTCGAGCCGTTGCCGCATCCTTCTGCAACGGTTGTGGAAGATTCAGCGCCATCCCCTCCAAAGAGGTATTGATCCACAGTTGAGGATCTTCGTTTTCTTTCTTTTCCAGCCGTCCCGACCAGTCGGTTTTTCCTTGCAAGGCCTCCAGTGGAGCCAGGGCCGTCCATTTTTTCAGGGCAGTCGCCTCGATATGTCCGGCGAAGGAAGCCCGCAGGGTATGATGAATGCCCCGGATCGCCACAAAGGTGGTGCGCCCCCCCAACCACAGGGCATCGCCCCGCACCTCGGCACGCACATGTTTGTCGTGCAGACGCACATGGCCTTCCCAATTCACCGGCCCTTCCAGACCCTGAGTCCAGAATGGGGAGAAATGCCGCCGGAGTGCTTTCCGAGAAGTCGATCCTACAAATTTCAGGTCAACCCCCTGATCGGGTTTGGAGGAAAGTTGAAAAGCAAAGGGTTCCCCCAGATAGTTTCCCTGCGTCTGAAGTTGTGCGTCCACCCCTCCATGACCAAAGGCAAACTCTCCCTGCCAGGGTTCCTGCCCCGTCACATCTTTCAGAATGGGCTCGTCATACACGGCCTGTAACCGAGACCAGTCGCCCTGTCCACTGGCTTTGAGATGCAGGACCCCGCGCTTGTCCGTACGAAACGCCAGCGCCGCAGCCCCCCCCAGAACACGAGCCGTCAAATCCCGGGAATTCAGATCTCCTTCGGTAAAAAGGAGATGTCCTCTAACTCTCGTCAAGGGGGGGATACCCAACGTCCCTTCCGTCAGATCCGCTCCCAGAAATTCGTAATCTCCCAGGACCTTGGTTTTTTCAGGCTGGTCCAAGGGAATCTCCAGTTGCAGGATCAAGTGCCCCTCCCCTTTTCCTGACCAACCCTCCAGAGCCCGGTCGAGCAGGGCATTCAGAGGACTGCGCTGGATAAAAGTCAAACCGGCGGACACCGGTCCCTGCGCCTGACCCGAAATCGTCAACCCGGAATTTTGTGCCGTCATATCGGGAAGACGGGCCTGTACGGCACCGAGGTGCGTGCCGAGCACTTCCCCTGACTGGGTCAGCACGAGCAATTCGCCCCCCCGGATCTGAAGCGTTCCATCCAAATGGGTGAGGGCCGGCCAAGCCGGATCGAAGTGCAGGTTGACGTCATGAAGTTGGGCGTCCACCCGAAAAGTACCGCCCTGATCCCCCACGAAGGGGAAACGGGACAGATCACCGGCCACAGAAAACCGCACCGGATTGGCTTCACCTCCCTGCAGCGCCTGATGAAGCCAGAGGCGCGTCGGAGGGGGGATCATCCGCGGCAGATACTGCCATACCGCATCCGGTCGCGCATGGGTCAAACTGCCGCTCAGATGAGCCTGCCCAGGCCCTTGAGGGCCCATTTCGAGACTGCCTTCCACCGCACCGGCCAAATCATCATTGCTCACCTGCAATTGCTGGATCGTCAGGGTCAGGTGGTCCTTCTGACGCTGCCATTGGGTATCCACCCGAAAGGAATTCACCTTGAGGGGGGCCACGAACAGATCAGGCAGGTCCCACTGAGCGCCCAACCCCGTTCCCTTGACCTGTCCGCCCCGCGCATCACCGGTTATCTGCCCGGAAAAGGCCTGCAGGGCAGGCAAGCCATGCCAGGCATGCACCGACACGTGATGCAAGGTTCCCTGGAATCCCAGGGAATCGGAGAGGACTCCGCCTTCTTTCCAAGTGAGACGAAGGCCTTCCAGCTCTCCGCTGGGGGACAGATCTTGCCAGATTTTTTGTTGCTGAGGGGTGAGGGGCAACACCTTGACAAAGGGGTGCAGCACCGCCAGATCCACCCAGGAAGCCTCCATCTGATTGTTCTCGCCCTCCGTATGAAAACTCACCTCCAGAGGACGCACCCAATGCACGAAGGAGGGCCCACTCAACCGGACTTGATGCAGCGCCCAGGCGCGCACACCACCCTGCCAGCGCATCGTCAGTTCCCCCTGTAACCGATTGACCAGAAGGGATTGTTCCGCACCCGGAATATGCCAGACCAGGGGATGCAAATCCAGATCGGAATGCAGATCCCAACCGTGTGCCGGAGTCAGTTCGCCCACCACATGCAGCCCCCCCCGCGCCTGCTGAACCCCGTTCAATACTTCCACCCAAGGCAAGAGGGCAACCCAGTCCACCCGGACGGCATCCAGTTGTACTCGTCCCTGCCAATCCGACCAACGCCCCAGATCCATTCCACGGACCCGGCCCTCCATGTGGAGCGGACTGGCAAGGTCGTGGGGCGGCGTCACGGTCACTTCCCAGCGATGCACGCCGCCGCCATTGCTCAAATCCAACTGGATATTCTGCAGGCGCAGAGGGGGAGCTTGGCGAAGGTCATCCTGCCAAACCAGTTCACCGCCGCTGACATGAATCTGCCCCTGCCGTGTCAACCATTCGAGAAAGGGACTGGGACCTTGTCCGGGCGAGGGCAAAAGAATCCCCGACAGAAACATCTGTCCCTCCGGGCTGCGGCGTAAAGTCAGGTGGGGTTCCTCGATTTGCAAGTGATCGAAATTCACCTGGCCGCGCAGGAAATCCAGCACATTGATGCGCGCCTGCACCCGTTTGATGGTGATCCCAGGCTGGTTTTGCGGCGTAAACACGACGACACGATCCAGCACCAAGGTGGGCATCCAGTGGAATGCCCCCGCGGAAAGCCGCCCCACTTCCACCCGATTTCCTGTGGCATTGGTGAGCAGGGCCATGGCTTGAGGCCGAAAACGCCCCACGTCATGCAACACGATCCACTGCATCCCCCCCCAGGCAAGCAGGCATAGCAGGACTACCCCCACCGTCAACCAAAGCAGAGCGCGGCGGGAATGGTAAAGTAAAGCCCGATGACTGATCATAAGACGCATTATAAAGCAGTCCCTCTGGAGCCGGGAGAAGACATCCGATAGAATGAATACTTTTACAGTGTCAGGAGTCATTTTCATGTCCATGTCCGACCGGGATGGTACCCTCTGGCTAGATGGTCAATATATCCCTTGGCGTACTGCCAATACCCACGTTCTCACCCATTCCCTGCACTATGGCATGGCGGTTTTCGAGGGGGTACGGGCCTACCAGACAGCAGAAGGAACGGCACTCTTTCGTCTGCGCGAACATACCGAACGCTTGCTCCGTTCAGCCCATATCCTGCAAATCCCTGTGCCCTTTACGCTGGAAACCCTGATGGAAGCCCAATGTCAGGTCGTTGCCCAAAACCACCTGAAAGAGGGGTATATCCGCCCATTGGTCTACCTGGGTTCGGAAAAAATGGGGGTCTCCCCCCGGGGGGCCAAGACCCATGTCGCCATTGCTGCCTGGCCCTGGGGCGCCTATCTGGGCGAAGAAGCCTTGCAGCAGGGCATTCGGGTCAAGGTCTCGTCCTACACCCGCCACCATCCCAACATCACCCTGTGCAAGGCCAAGGCCAGCGGCAATTACATGAATTCAATCCTGGCCAACAATGAAGCCACCGCTGATGGCTACGACGAAGCCCTGCTCCTCGACGTGGAAGGATTCGTGGCCGAAGGTTCCGGAGAAAACCTGTTCATGGTCAAGCGCGGGGTCCTGTATACCCCTGACCTGTCCAGCGCTCTGGAAGGGATCACACGGGACAGCATCATTCAACTGGCACAGGAAAGGGGAATCACCGTTCTGGAACGGCGAATTTCCCGGGATGAACTCTATACGGCCGACGAAGTTTTTTTCACCGGGACGGCCGCCGAAGTCACCCCAATCCGCGAAATCGACCGCCGGGTCATTGGACAAGGAACCCGCGGTCCCCTGACAGAAAAATTACAGTCCGCCTATTTCGATTGCGTCAAGGGTCGTGCGCCCTCGCACCGGGACTGGCTGACCTTTCTTGGAGACTAATGCATGAGCACCTCGCCCACCCGTCCCCCGGTACAGATCACCGCTGCCGACCTTCCCTTCCACTGCCCTCCGCCCAGGGATGCGCTGTGGAACGCCCATCCCCGCGTTTTTCTGGATGTGGCGCGCACCGGACGGATGGCCTGTCCCTATTGCGGCACGGTCTATGAACTGAGCGGTCCGGCTCCTGCCGCCCATTGAAGCGAATCCTGATCGTCGGCGCCGCCTGGGTGGGCGACGCCGTCCTGGCTCAACCCCTTTTCTCTGCCCTGCGCGCAACTTCTCCAGAGGTACACCTGACGGTGATGGGGCCCCGTTGGACCCATGGAGTGTTACGGCGCATGCCCGAGGTGGATGCCCTCCTCGACCATCCGTTCCCCCATGGCCGCCTGGACCTGCCAGGGCGCTGGCGACTGGGGCGCACGCTGCGATCCGAGGGATTTGATCAAGCCATCGTCCTGCCCAATTCCTGGAAATCGGCACTGGTCCCCTGGTTTGCAAAAATTCCACGACGCACCGGTTTTATCGGAGAGCAGCGCCATTGGCTGCTGAACGATGCGCGCCGCCTTAATCCCGAACGTCTGCCGCTCATGATGCAGCGCTTCCTGTCTTTGGCCAACCCGCAGGGCCAATGCCCCGAACCTCTGCCCCATCCCCGTCTGGTCATGGATCCGGAGAGCCAATCCCGGACCCTGGAACGACTGAACTTATCCCGCGCCCACCCCATCGCCATCCTCTGCCCCGGTGCCGAATATGGCCCGGCCAAGCGTTGGCCCGCAGCTCATTTTGCCCAGGTCGCCCGACAGTGGATGTCCCAGGGCTGGCAAATATGGATCCTGGGTTCCGCCAAGGATCATCCGGTAGGCGCAGAGATTGTCCGTCTGGTCCCCGCCCCTGTGCAGAATCTCTGCGGCATCACCGCGCTGGAGGAGGCTGTGGACCTGATGGCCCTGGCACAACGGGTGGTAACCAACGACTCCGGCTTGATGCACGTCGCTGCCGCCCTGGGGCGCCCTCTGGTCGCCCTGTTTGGTTCTTCCAGCCCCCAGTTCACCCCACCCCTCAGCGCACAGGCCCGGGTCTTGCGTCTGGGGTTGCCCTGTAGCCCCTGTTTCCAGCGCACCTGCCCCCTGGTGCACCTGAATTGTCTCAATCTTCTGGGTCCGGAACAGGTCCTGGCATCCTTCCCTGAGCCGACTTAAAACCAACGCCCCAATATTTCTCCGCCCCAGCGCACGCCTTCGCCCACCGCCAGGGCCAACCCGAATGCCGTGCGCAGAGGATGGTCATAGGCTTCCATGGCCAGCACCCAGGCACACTGGCCCCGAAAGCACTGGCGCAATCCTTCTGGCGCAGGATAATCCCGCCGGGTTTCCGCAGGCCAGTCTGCCCGCTCGAGCAACCCCATCCACAGGTGTTTCCATTCCCGGTCCGTCAGTAAGTAGGGCCGCAGTTTCATGAAGATTTGGTCTTTTCCACTTCCGCCTTGCCATAACTTTTGATCTGCCGAGCCAGCCAGTCATTGGTCCGATCCATCCGGGTCTGCACGAAGCGCTGGGTCTGTCCGGCGAAGCCGGTATCCACCCGCCCGTGCCCGATCAAGGCTGCCGCGATCTGAGGAACGTGACTCATGAGATGGGCAAGAATGCTGGCGGTGACCACCAGAAGCAGCGCCAGCGCCATACTGTCTGCTGGAGATGCCTGCGTCCAGACTCCGGATTGGGCCGTCATCCATTGCTGGATCAGGATGAATACCGGCTTGGCCATGACCAGAACCGTCACCGCCACCACCTGGTAAAAACAGGCAACGAAGAGAAAACGGATCCACCCCAGACATAATTCACGGGTACTGTCCCACAACAGCCAGGGAATGAAAAACGGGCCGAGGGCCAGCGCCAGACCTGCCAGGGAATTTCCCATGATATGAATCACCGCCACCAGAGTCAGTGCCACGGTAAACACACAGAGGGCCACGAAAAGAAAGGCCATGGTAATCATCCAGCCGCCCAGAGCCGTCCAGAAAGCGCTCGACAACGGGGTGGCGCCCGCCAGATAGCGCCCAGGACTGGACACCATCCCATCCCAGATCGTCCCGATAAGATCGGCAAATACGCTCCAGGCCGTGGCAAACCCCTGACTTTGTCCCTGCGGTCCGGCAATGGCACTGGTGAGGGTCACGCACCCCTGATACAGACCGTCATAGAAGACAAAATCATAGGAATCCAGAAACCAGCGCGTGAATCCCGCCAAAAAAATAAAGCGGATCAAGTGCGTCAACACCGCCCCCAAACTCTCGCCCACACTCGACTCGATCAACAGGTTCACCGTTGACCAGGAGAAGGTCAAAACCAGCAAGGAACCATACAGACTGTCTGCCACGCCACTCATCCGGACGTGCAATTGACGTCCGCCCTCCAGAAGCGCTGTGGCCATCTGGTCGATGAGGGAGGGGTCGAGAGACAACATGGCCCGTCAGGGTCCGGGTGCCGTCAGGATTCCCCATCCCAGGCCATTTTCATTCTGTTGCAACTGATTGTGCCATTGCCGGATTTTGAGGTGGTCATTCTGCAGACGTTGCTGCACTGTCTGTGCCGCCGCTGTATCCACCAGGGCGTCCTGTTGCTGCTGAGCAGAAACATTGGCCTGTGCGCTGGCGATCAATCCCATCAATTGGGCATTCTGTCCTGCCAACAGGTTGAGATGCTGATTCACCGTCTGAAAACTCTGTTGCATCCCCCCCGTCGTCCCGATCTGTCCCTGTAATTGCTGCAGTTGTGCATAGGAACCGGAAAGCCCCTGCAGGACACCCACTTCACCCTGCAGGGTCACCCCCAGTCCGGCCCCCTGAGTCTGGGACCACTGGATTTCGCGGGTCAGATAGTCCTGGGGCGTCAACTGGAGCGCGTTCATCTGACGGGACTGATCGAGCAGGGTCTGTTGCAGGGAAGTGATCTGTTGCCCTGTTAAAGCCAGTGTCTGGGCCAGGGACTGGGCCATCGCACTCTGCTGGGTATAGGGCAACATTACCTGCGCCAGCACGGCCTGGGGCAAGGTTTGCAAATTCTGCATTTGCGCCGCGAATTGCTGCAATTGAATCAGATACGCCTGAACCTGCTGGGCCGTTTGCTGAACGGCATTGGCGGCAGTCAGGGCCGTTTCGATATGGTTGATGGGGTCGTAGACCACCATCCCCATGGCCTGGAGCGATCCCGTCCAGAGCAACCCCACCATTCCCCCCACCCATCCTCTCATGAACGCTTTACCCCCTCTTCCTGTGCCAACGCCTGAAAATATGCTTCCCGCCCTTCCACCCCCTGCTCCCCGATGCGTACATGCCGATCGAACAGACGCTGGGCCTGGACATCGGAACGTAGCCATGCCAACAGGTCCGCATCGAAGGTGGCCTCGAGCAGGACGCATTCCCGAGGGGTATGAAGCAGATAATGTCGCTTGGGGCGGGCCCGCGCCAACAGATCGATCTGGCTTTCGAGCAAGCCGAACTGGTGCCGATACAGTTCCCGGTGCACCTGAGCCTGGGCATTGGGCAAAAAGATGCGGGTCGGCACGTTGTCGGCGATGGTTGCAAAGATCTGCGATCCGGACAGATCGTCCAGAGACTGGGTGGCAAGAATGACAAAACCCATTTTTTTGGGCAGAGTTTTCAGCCAGTCACGAATGCGTCCGGCAAAAAATGGGTCTGCCAGCATGAACCAGGCTTCCTCGATGTAGATCAGCGTGGGAATACCCGCGTGTTGGGCGAAGCGTTGATCGATGCGACGAAAGGCGTATTCCAGAAAAGAGCGGGCCAGCACAGGATGGCGCAACACTTCCCCCATCTCGAAACAGGTTAGGGAAGCCCACTGCAGGTCGTCGTCTTCATGATCGAAATACCCGCCCCATTGACCTCCCGCCAGCCAGGGCTCCAGTTCCTCCACCAGAAGACGGGGCAATAGTCCGCTGAGACTGCGCAGACGATGCAGTTCCGGGGCACGGAGGCTGAGATCCTCCAGTGCCTGGCGTAGCACCCGTTGTTCCGGGGAACTCAAGTGATGCCCGCGCGCACTCAGCAACCCCTCCAGCCAGCCCAACAACCAGAGCCGCTCCGCCGGGTCCCGAATCCCTTTCAAGGGGTTCAGTCTCATCCCCTGTTGGGCCACCTCGAAACAACGCCCGCCCTGCAACAGGGCAGGAATGCGGCAAGAGCGATCCTTGTCAAAGATGACCGTATGCACCGGTGCATACCTTTGAAACTGGCTGATCACGAAGTTGACCCAGACCGATTTACCCGCCCGGGAGGGTCCCACCACAAAGGTATGAGCCAGATCCTGCTGGTGCAGGTTGAACGCATAGGGACTGCCAAAACGCGTACGGAATACCGTCAAGGCAGGAGAAAAAATCCCCCGTTGCTGGGTCAGGTAGGCGTTCTCCTGTTGCCCGCCCGGTACGGTACGCAAAGCAAACAAATCCGCCCAGTTGCTGCTGCTGATGAAATGCCATCGCACCAATTCGCCCCATTGTCCGGGCAAGGTTCCAGACCAGGCCGAATTGAGATGGAGCCGTTCCCGCAGAACCAGAAACCCTTCCCCCCGAATGGCCTGGGCCACCTGGGTCACAGCCTCGTCCAAGCTATCGGGGGTGGGACTCCACACCAAAACGGTTACATTGACATAGCCGTAGAGACGGCGTTGAGCTGTCATGTCCGTCAATGCCTGACGCGCCTCTGCAGCGGAAACCGCCCGTCCGGTATCGCGCACCACGCTCTCCTCGCCGGAGAGGGCCTCACGCACATAACTGAAAAGCGACTTCTGGAGATTGAGATGGAACCGCTGGACATTCTTGATGTAACGCTGGGCCTGGTCCTTGTC
This sequence comes from Ferrovum myxofaciens, assembly GCF_000735045.1. GTDB lineage: Bacteria > Pseudomonadota > Gammaproteobacteria > Burkholderiales > Ferrovaceae > Ferrovum > Ferrovum myxofaciens. Next base: position 20,394 of record NZ_JPOQ01000032.1, on the reverse strand, counting down.
CACCAAACGAAAAACCTGAGACAAGGTCACACTGGCGGGCACTTCGAGAAGACTGTCCAGCATGCCCGGAAACGTATGATCGGGCCAGGCCTTGAGGGTCAGTGCGGCACCGTACCGCACACCGTGGATACTGGTACAACGCAGATATTCTGCGCCCACCACCACCTCATCTTCCCCCAGAGCCCCATCCAGATAAGCGCCCTGCGGGAGCGCCAGGGACAAGTCACCGGGCGCAGAAGGACTGCACATTTCCTGCAAAAACCGCAGCAGGGCAGTGCCCTCCAGACGCTGCGCGCCCAGCGCTGGAACCGCTTGCATGAACTGGACGAGGATTTCCTCGAACTGTTTCTGGCGCTGTTGCAACTGTTCCCATTCCCGGGTTCGTACCCGACCATGGCCCAGACTTCGGACCCAGAGATACGCCCTTTGCAAAAGCGATGCCCCCGTTTTCGGCGCAGCCCATAACACGGACAGATAGTGACGATTCGCCAGATGATGATGGCGAGCCAGTCCTTCCCCGTAAATCCTGTCGATACATTGACTGGCTTCCTGGGTAAAGAGACCGGGCTGAAACGGCGTCACCGGACGGCGCAAAACCGTACACCAGAGAGTACAGCGACCTTCCAGCCCGTGTAGCGCCTGCTCCAGATCCTCCGCCGCCTGATCAAGGGTGTGGGAATCATGGTTTTCTGCACACAAACCGCGCAGGGAAAAACAGGCCAGCAACCCGCCATCCTTGTTCAATACCACCCCAGGGGAAAGTTGGATCAGCCAGGGCAGGATTTCAGCCAGACCCCGCTCCCGGTTTTTTCTGGCGAGAGATCCCACGTTCAACATGCCAGACCCCTGCCCCACCCCACAGGGCGCCTTCCCCGCAAACCGGATACAGGAGGCCAGGGAACATACCGGTCAGCCTGCCAATTGTAACGGGCATAGATCTGACGCAAAAAGGGGTCACTGGCCGTCAGGTGTCGCATCACTCCGTGAAAAAGCGCCGCCACGAGCAACCAGCCATAAAAATGCAGATCTCCCACCAGCGCAATGGCCAGGGTGGCGTTGACGATGGCAAACGGTTTTTCCACCCCTCCGATCAGCAAGGGTTCCCACAAACACCGATGGCAAGGAGACCGACGGCAGGAAGTGCTCATTACAGACACCCAGGCATCACCACCCCAGGGAACAGGGCCGTAATGATACTGACCACGGAGAGCGCACAGGACATGCCCAGCAACCAACTGGCAATGCGCGCCACCACGCCCCCTGTTTCCGCATACATGAACATGATCCCGATCATGATGGTGGCCACCACGGACAACACCACCGCCACCTGCCCTTTCAAACTGCTGGCCACCATACAGATGGGACCCTCCCAGGGCATGGGGGTATACACCGCCATGGCCAGAGGCGCCGCGCACAGGAGTCCGCAGAGCACCCCTTGAACATACCCCTTGACCCGCCGATTCCTCGCCCAATTATGGGTAACCCTGATATCGTCCATGCTCATACCCCTCCACTCGTTGAATGTGATCGATCCGCCGCCGTCCTTCTACCCGCCCCAACTGGATGATGCCCCCGATGGTTCGTCCTACCTGTCGCGCAATGGCCTCTTCCGTCCAGCCCATACCCGCCTGCAATACCAGTTGAACGAGACGGTGCAGGGCTTCCTCGGCGCTGTTGGCGTGGAGCGTGCCCAGACACCCCTCATGCCCCGTATTCATCGCCTGTAACAGATCAAAGGCCTCCGCGCCCCGCACTTCGCCGATGATGATTCGATCCGGACGAAAACGCAGGGCTTGACGCACCAGATCGCGCAGGGTGACGCCAGCGGCAGGATGGGCTTCGAAAATTACTCGGTTGGGATGCTCCACCCGGAGTTCCCGTGTATCTTCGATCACCACCAGGCGTTGGGTTTCTGGAATCTGGGCAATCAGAGCATTGAGCAAAGCAGTTTTTCCGGTTCCGGTACCGCCACTGACCAGCAGATTTTTTCTCTCCCGAATCCAATGCAGCAATTGGCCATGGACATCGGGTTGACGGGGTATTTCAAAAACCGGGGGAGTGGTTTCGCTTCCTGTGGAAACGCCTTCCGTAAACTGCTGGAGAGGGAAAATTCGACCTCCATGCTTGCGCAGACAGAGTGCAGGACCCTGTACCGCCACCGGAGGAAGCACCGCTGAAATACGCCAGTCGCGGAAGCCCATGTCGAGCAAGGGGCGCGTATGTTCAAAGCCTTCGGTACGAGCGGACAAGGCCGCCAACACATGAATCACGGTGCGCGTGGCCGCTGCGCTGAAGCGAAGGGGCGCCGGCTCCAGTTGCCCGGCCCGTTCCACCCAAACGTCATCTGGAGCATTGACCATCACCTCACGGATATCCGCCTCCTCCAGCAACCGGGAGAGGTCGCCCAGGGCGTCATCCAGCAGGGATTCGAGATAGGAAGGTTCGTTCCACATGCCCCCATCATAGGGCAATAGGATTCACTGACTTTGCGGAGAAACGACCTGGAGTCCCTCTGTTCCGAGGAAGTATTTAACCTTCTGTGCAACGCACTGCACGTTGCGCCCTGCACACCAGTTCATAGGCCAGCGTGCCACAACAGTGGGCCAGGGTACTGATCGAAACCTGATCCCCCCACAGCTCCACTTCCGTTCCCACCGTGACCCGAGGGGCATCGGTCAGGTCCACAGTGAGCATGTCCATGGACACCCGTCCTGCCAGAGGCACGAAGTCCTCCCCTGCGCCCACCCACGTCCCCTGGGGAGCCGTGCGGGGATAACCGTCGGCATAACCACAGGGAATGACCCCGATACGGGAAGGGCGACGCGCCTGAAACAGTCCGCCATAGCCCACACTGTCGCCCGTTTTTACCCAACGCTCGACCATGATCCGGGAACGCAAGGACATGACGGGACGAAGTCCGGCCCGCACCGGCTGTCCGGGAGCGGCAGGATCGAGGCCATAGAGCATCAGTCCAGGGCGTCCCCAATCGCCCCGGGCTTCCGGATAGCCCAGAATGGCACCGGAATTGGCCAGACTGGTTTGAACCGACAGGCCTTGAGTCGCCTGACGAAAAAGGGTCAGCGCCGGATCCAGCACCCCTGGATGTACCCCATCGGCATGGGCAAAATGAGTCATGACCGTGACCGCCACTCCAGGGAATTTGCGCCGCAACTGGTCCACCGCCCGACGCAAATCGGATTCATTCAGCCCCAGACGGTGCATCCCGCTGTCGAACTTGAGCCAGAATCCGCCCACTGGAGGGACCTCCTGCTCCAACTGGAGTTGCACCTGCCAGGGTTGATGCAGAACTGCCGTCAGGACTTGATGCCGAACCTGCTCCAGGTCTGCGGCAGAAAAAATGCCTTCCAGCAAAACGATGGGTTGCGTGATGCCTGCAGCGCGCAGTTCCGCGCCCTCTTCCAGGGTTGCCACCGCAAAACCCTCAGCCTGGGGAGCCAGGGCCCGGGCACAGGTCACCGCGCCATGACCATAGGCGTTGGCCTTGACCACCGCCAGCAGGGACCCTCCATGAAGACGTCGCGCGCAGCGAAAGTTTTCGCACAGACGTTCCAGATTGACATGAATGGAGGTAGGACGTGACATTCGCGCACTTTACCCCAATTCCCTTCCTTTCGCCGGTTCTCACCACGTATACTCTGAAGGTTAACATTAAGCGCCCTCAGGTCGTCATGATGCATCTTTCTCCTGCCCAGTTCTTTCCTTCCCCCTTTTCCCCTTCCTTCTGGCTCCGCAACCCCCATGTCCAGACCGTTTGCGGAGCCCGTTGGGTATCGGTCCCCCGCCCTCTTTGGCGGCAGGAAATCTGGGCCAGTCCGGATGGGGACACCCTCCAGATCGAACGTCTCACCGGCGCTCCGGACCAGCCCGTCCTGACCCTCTTTCATGGTCTGGAAGGCAGTGCAGAATCAACCTATATCCGTGCCCTGGCCAATGCCGCACAGGCCCTCGGATGGAGTGTGGTGGCTCCTAATTTCCGTGCCTGTGGCTCTCTTCTCAATATTCGCCCCCGTCTCTACCATGCCGGAGACAGCCCGGAAATCCACTGGATTCTCCAGCGCATTCATACCGAATACCCCCACACACCACGTTATGCAGCGGGGTTTTCCCTGGGGGGCAACATGCTTCTAAAATGGCTGGGAGAACAGGGCGACCGGGCCAGCCCATGGGTCCACCGCTGCGTGGCCGTGGCCACTCCCTTTGATCTGACCAGCGTGGGCGACCATTTGACCCGGGGCCTGAACCGGTTCTACGGCCGTCATTTCCTGACCACCCTGAAAGCCAAGGCCCGGGCCAAACATGCGCAATTCCCTGGGTCCTTCGATCTCGAAGCAACCCTGGCGGCACGTACCCTGCGTCAGTTCGATGACCATTGCATGGCCCCCCTGCACGGCTTTCGCGATGCCAGCGACTATTGGAAACGCAGCAGTTGCCTGCCCCTGTTGCCGCATATCCGCTGCCCCACGCTGCTTCTGCAGGCGCGGGACGATCCCTTCATGCCCCCCCACGCACTGCCTTCCCGTCATGCCTTGCCGCCGGACGTCACGCTGGATTTCCAGACCCGGGGGGGGCATGTGGGATTCATTTCCGGGATTCTGCCGCCCAGAGCGGACTGGATGCCCGCCCACCTGCTGAATTATTTGCGCCCTTTTCTACCCCCTTCACAGAACGGTCACAATCCTTCAGAATGAACCTTTTCCCTCAACAAGGACCCGCCATGCGCCCGCCCAAAGAAATATTCAAGGCCTACGACATCCGTGGCGTGGTCGACCAGACCCTGACCGTTGCAGGCGTTACTGCCATCGGTCAGGCTATTGGTTCTGAAGCCCGGGAACGGGGTTTGACCAGCATGGCCATCGGGCGCGACGGACGTCTCTCCGGACCAGCCTTGAGCGATGCACTGGCTCAAGGACTGCAAAGCGCGGGCTTGAGGGTCGTGGATGTGGGCATGGTTGCCACCCCCATGTTGTACTACGCGGCTCATACCCGCACCCATGGTTCCGGAGTCATGGTCACCGGCTCCCATAACCCCCCCGAATACAATGGTCTCAAGATGATGCTGGGCGGAGAAACCCTGTCCGGCCCCACCATCCTGTCCCTCCATGAGCGGCTGTGCCAGCAGCGCCTGGTGTCCGGATCAGGATCATTGGAATCCCTCGACATCAGCGAAGACTACCTGAGGCAGATCACGAGTACGGTGCAACTGGCCCGTCCCATGAAAATCGTGGTGGACAGTGGGAACGGAATCCCCGGACGTTTTGGTCCCGAACTTTACCGGCGTCTGGGCTGTACCGTGGTGGAACTGTTCTGCGACGTCGACGGCCATTTCCCCAATCACCACCCGGACCCCTCTCAACCCGAGAATCTGCAGGACCTCATCCTGGCCCTGAAGCAGGGACGAGGCGAGTTGGGGTTGGCCTTTGACGGCGACGGAGACCGTCTGGGCGTGGTCACGCGGGAAGGGCATATCATTTACCCTGACCGCCAGTTGATGCTCTTTGCCGAAGATGTCCTGTCCCGCAATCCGGGGGCCGAAATCATCTTCGACGTGAAATGTACGCGCAACCTGTTTTCCTGGATTCGTTCCCTCGGCGGAAAACCCCTTCTCTGGAAAACCGGCCATTCCCTGATCAAAGCCAAGATGAAGGAATCCGGCGCGTTGCTGGCAGGCGAGATGAGCGGCCATACCTTCTTCAAGGAACGCTGGTTCGGATTTGACGACGGAATGTATGCCGGCGCCCGCCTGCTCGAAATCCTGAGCCGATTCAGCGACCCGGGCGCAGTTCTCAATGCCCTGCCCGATGCCGTCACCACGCCGGAACTGCAGATTCGTTTGCAGGAAGGCGAAAATTTTCTCATCATCGCAACCCTTCAGGAAAACGGAGACTTTCCTGATGCCCAGGAACGCATCACCCTGGACGGACTTCGCATCGAGTATGCCGATGGCTTTGGCCTGGCACGTTCCAGCAATACCACTCCGGTGATCGTCCTGCGTTTCGAAGCGGAGGATGCGACGGCCCTGGCACGCATCCAGCAGGACTTCAAACGCGAGATCCTGAAGATCAAACCCGATGCCATTTTTCCCTACTGAATGAAAAGACCCGCCCACCCCCTTGAATTTTTCCGCATTCTGGAGGATCATAGACCTCTGGCGGGTCTCCCCGCATTACAGAGCGGTGAATCGGGTCAGGTCCGGAAGGAAGCAGCCACAGCCGCATCCTGCAAGTGCCGGGGGTCGGGCTCGCCACCTCACCCCATTTTTTTACCTTGACGACGAGTTTTTCGATGACGCGTTTCTTTTCGCGCTGCCTGTTTTCGTTGATCACGGCAGGCTTCCCGATGGTCGTATCTTTTTCCGCAATGGCCGCCCAAGACCCTTCCGCCCAAACCTCCCCCTCTTCCTGGGGAGACCCGGTTTCCACCGTGCCCATTCGAGATGCCGTCTCGCTGGAAGCCGGTTACGGTTACCATACGGAAATGGAGCGGATTTCCTTTTCCCGCTCCTGGGGCAAGCGTTGGTTCAGCGACCGGCCCTGGGCGCTGAGCGGCTATTGGGATGCCGGCGTGGGACACTGGACGCCCCATGCCGCCTCGGGCGGCAATCATGAAATCAACGACTATGGCATCACCCCCGTGTTTCGCTACGCGCCCACCAACCCCTCGGGCAATTGCATTCCCTTCCTGGAGGGCGGGATCGGCGCACATTACCTCAGTCAACACGACATCTATGAGGGTCACAACATGAGCACCCACTTTCAGTTTGGCGATCACATCGGTGCCGGAGTCACCCTGGGCCCCCAGCATGACTGGGACGTCATGGTGCGCTTTCAACACCTGTCCAATGCCGGCCTACAGAACCCCAACCCCGGCATCGATTTCCTGCAACTGCGCGTGTCCCACTGGTTCTGAGGTGAACACCCCCGTCCCTTCCCAGGTTCTAGCGCGTAAGTGGCGTCCGCGCACCTTCGACGACATGGTGGGACAGGAGACGATCGTGCAAGCCCTGCGCCATGCCCTCAGGAGCGGACGCCTGCATCAGGCATATCTGCTCACGGGAACCCGTGGTGTCGGCAAAACCACCCTGGCCCGCCTCATGGCACGGGGCCTGAACTGCGAACAGGGTCCCACCGATGTTCCCTGCGGGCACTGCCCGGCATGCATCGGCATCGAGGAAGGGCGCTTTCCCGACCTGCTGGAGGTGGATGCAGCCACCAACACCCGCGTCGAGGAAATGCGCGAGTTGCTGGAAAACACCCAGTACCTGCCCGTGGCGGGCCGTTTCAAGGTGTACCTCATCGACGAAGTCCACATGTTGTCCCGCTCGGCCTTCAATGCCATGCTCAAAACCCTGGAAGAACCGCCTCCCCACGTCAAGTTCATTCTGGCCACCACCGACCCCCAGAAAGTACCCGTCACGGTGCTCTCCCGTTGCCTGCAGTTTTCTCTGCGCCCTTTGCCACCCGCCCAGATTGCAGACCGTCTGCGTCATGTGCTCGAACAGGAACAGTTGTCTTTCGAAGCCTCGGCCTTGCCCTTGTTGGCTGCTGCCGCCCAGGGCAGCCTGCGCGATGCCCTGAGCCTGCTTGACCAGGCCCTCGCCTTTGGCGGCGGAGAAGTGCGTCAGGAACCGGTTCGGGCCATGCTTGGCACCCTCGAGCGCAGCGCCCTGCTGGATCTGGTGCGCGCACTGGCCGAGAGCGATGGAGAAACGTTGATCGCCTGCGCCGACACCCTGGCCGAACATAGTCTGTCCTTCGACCATGCCTTGCAGGAACTGGCCGTCCTGTTTCATGATCTGGCGCTTCTGCAAGCCATTCCCAAAGCGCCGGCCCTGCAGGACAGTGCCCGGGAGCTGGGGGCCTGGCGGGAACGCTGGCCTGCCTCCACCCTGCAATTGCTGTATCAGATTACCGTGCAGGCACGCCGCGATTTGCCCTTTGCACCCGATGAACGGGCCGGGTTTCGCATGGCATTGCTGCGTCTCCTGGCCTTTCAACCCGGACCGCCCGTGCCGCTCCCTGCGCCATCGCCCGTCGTCCCCTTTGCTCACCCCACCGTACCCGATTTGGCGCCTGCGCCTGCCGCCGCCCCGCAGCGTGCGCGCCTCCCGCCGGCCATCGATGACTGGGCCGGTCTGGTGGAGCGTCTGCAATTGATGGGCATGACCCATGAACTGGCCCGCCATGTGGAATGGTTGGGCATGACCCAGCATCAGATCCGTCTGCGCCTGGCGCGTAAATTTGCCCATCTGCTGCCTTACCAGGAAAATTTGCGAACCGGTCTGGAAAGTGTTCTGGATTGTGACCTGCGCCTTTCCATCGAGTTGGGCGATGAGGAAGGCACCAGCGTCGCCCAACAGGAAGCTCAAACCCAGGCCCAGGCCCACCAGCGAGCCCTTCAGACTCTGGCTCAGGATCCCTTCACCCAGGCGGTTCGTGACGTACTGGGGGGGACGCTGGTAGAATCCAGCGTCAAACCCCTTCCCCAAGGAGAAAAATCATGATGAAAGGTGGCCTTGCCGGCCTGATGAAACAGGCTCAGAAGGTGCAGGATAATCTGCGCCGTGCCCAGGACACCTTGGCCCAAATCGAGGTGGAAGGCAGTGCCGGTGCGGGCGCTCTCAAAATTCGCAGCACCTGTACCCATGAAGTCCGCCAAGTCAGTATCCAGGAAAGCCTGATGGGTGACCGCGAAATGCTGGAAGACCTGCTGCTGGTGGCGCTCAAGGATCTGCAACGAAAAATCGATGAGGTCTCCCAGCAACATATGTCCGGACTGACCGGGGGCATGGGCCTGCCTCCAGGCATGAAACTACCCTTTTGATCCTCCATGTCCCGCGCCCATCCCCTGTCCCGGCTCATCGATGCCCTGCGCGTATTGCCCGGCGTCGGACCCAGGACGGCACAGCGCATGGCCTATCAATTGCTTCAGCGCCAGCGTAGCGGCGCCGAGCAATTGCTCGCCGCCCTGGTGCATACCCTGGACCTGGTCACCCAATGCAGCCACTGCAACAATTATTCCACCACGCCGATCTGCGAACTGTGTCAGGATGAGTCCCGCGATCCGCACCTGTTGTGCGTGGTGGAAACACCCACCGATCTCCTGATGATGGAACAAACCCTGGCTTATCAGGGCCATTATTTCGTGCTCATGGGACACCTTTCCCCGCTGGACGGAATTGGATCACAGGATATTCACTTACCCCGTCTGGTGACACGCATTCAGGGTTCCGCCCTGGAAGAAGTGATCCTGGCCACCAATCTGACGGCAGAGGGGGAAGCCACCGCCCACGCCATTGCCACCCTGCTGCGCCCGCTTGGACTGCGTCTGTCCCGTCTGGCCCGGGGTGTGCCGGTGGGTGGAGAACTGGAATACATCGACAGCGGCACCCTGGCCCAGGCCTTGCGGGAACGACGCCAGGCCCTCAACTGAGTTACAGGAGACTTTCATGCTGGACATTCAATGGTTGCGTAACGATCTGAAGCGCGTCACCGCAGGGCTGGGGACGCGCGGTTACCCCTTCGACCCCGCCCAGTTTCAGGCACTGGAAAGCGAACGAAAAGAGGTACAGGTACGCACCCAGAGCCTCCAATCCGAACGCAACCAACTGGCCAAACTCATCGGTCAATGCAAGGCACGCGGCGAGGAAGCCACCGTTCATCTGGAGCAGGCAGCTGCCGTCAACCGCCAGTTGGGCGAACTGGAAGCCCGTCTGGCCGACCTGCAAAAACGCCTGGAAACCCTGCTCTTGATGTTGCCCAACCTCCCCCACGAATCCGTTCCCGTGGGCCGTGACGAACAGGACAACGTGGAACTCCGCCAGGTGGGCACCCCCCCCGTCTTTGATTTTCCGGTACGCGACCATGTGGAGATTGGCGAAACCCTGGGGTTACTGGATTTCAAGGCTTCCAGCAAATTGTCCGGCGCCCGTTTCTCGGTTCTCAAGGGCGGTTTGGCACGGCTGCACCGGGCCCTGGCCCAATTCATGCTTGATACCCATACCCAGACCCATGGCTACACGGAAGCCTATGTCCCCTATCTGGTGAATGCTGAAACGCTGCGCGGCACCGGCCAGTTGCCCCGTTTTGAAGCCGACCTGTTTGCGGTTCCGCGCGGTGAACAGGAAACCCACTATCTGATTCCCACGGCCGAAGTCCCCCTCACCAATCTGGTACGGGACGAAATCCTCAAGGAAACCGACCTGCCCCTGCGCCTCACCGCCCATACGCCCTGTTTTCGTTCCGAAGCCGGGGCCTATGGCAAGGATGTTCGCGGTTTGATTCGCCAGCACCAATTCGACAAGGTGGAACTGGTCCAGATCGTTCATCCCGACCGTTCCTATGAGGCCCTCGAAGAACTGACGGGCCACGCCGAGCGCATCCTTCAACTGCTCGAACTCCCCTATCGGGTCATCGTCCTGTGTACCGGCGACATGGGTGCCGGTTCCAGCAAGACCTATGACCTCGAAGTCTGGTTGCCGGCGCAACAAACCTACCGCGAAATCTCTTCCTGCAGCAACTGCGAGGCTTACCAGGCACGCCGCATGCAGGCCCGTTTTCGCAATGAGGCGGGACGCACGGAACTGGTTCACACCCTCAATGGTTCGGGGGTTGCCGTGGGACGTGCCCTGGTGGCTGTTTTGGAGAACTATCAGACCGCCAGCGGGGCCGTGCGCATCCCGACGGTACTGCAGCCCTACATGGGCGGAGAAAATCTGATCGGGCCGTGACTCATCCCAGGAAAAACGCGGGAATTCGGCTCGGTATGCACGAGAACGTCGTAGTAACTCCGTACATTCTCCACTAACCGCACGGGCTCTCCGCCCCGTGCAAACCCATACCGTACCTTCTCGTAATACCGTGGTTCCGCCAGCAGCGGCAGGGTCTGGCGCAGGGCATTCCAGGTCCGGTCATCCAGTCCCTTTTGCCGTGCCAGTCGGCGTGCATCTTCCACATGGGCCTGCCCCACATTGTAGGTCGCCAAAGCAATCCAGGTTCGGTCCGGTTCCTCGATGGACAGAGGAAGTTCGTTGCGGATCTGCGCCAGATAGCGCGCAGCAGCAGGCACCGCCTGATTCGGGTCGAGACGATCCGTCACGCCCAGATGATCCGCCGTATCTGCCGTGAGCATCATCAGTCCCCGCACCCCGGTGGGGGATACGGCCTGATTGTTCCAGCGCGATTCCTGAAAAGACAAGGCAGCCAGCAAACGCCAGTCCAGTCCCGACAAACGTTCAGCCGCCCGGAATATCGGACTTAGATTGGGCAGGCGAATCACCCGCTTCTGTAAAAATTCCAGGGCATCGTCATGGGATAACGCCCCCACCGATCCATAATAACGTTCCACCACCTGGGCCAGTCCTCCGCTATTCCGGAATCCTTCCATGAAATGCAGGGCCGCCTCGTACAACAGGGATGACCCGACGGGAAAAGCCCATGCCAGAGGGATTTCCTGCCCAATGCCGAAAGCCACCGCCAGATCAGGGTAATCATTTTGGGCCAGAGCAATTTCCTCCGAGGCCCCCACGGCATACTCCACCTGTCCCTCATAAACCTGGCGCAGCAAATCCTCTTCTCCCATACCTCGCGGAGCCCATTTCCAGCGCAGCCCAGGCACCTGGGTACGCAGATTTTGCAATTGGGTCTCCATTTGCGGGTTATGAACCAGAGTCAGCGGATCCTTCACGAGATCAGCCAGGGAGTGCGGGGCAGACTGGCGCGAGGCATTGAAGACGATCTGAAAACGGCTGTGATAGTAAGGAGGGGTGAACAGGAAGCCCTGGGCGGTGGATTCCTTCCCCCCTTCGGGCAGGGCGGCAAAATGGGCCTTTCCCGTGCGCAGTGCGCGCACGACTTGCTCCTGATCATCCAGGACCAGGAAATGCACCGGTTTTCCCAGAAACGCCCCCAACCCAAGGGCCAGATCATGCTCGATACCCAGCGTCCGCCCGTCTGGCTCGGTCCAGTAACTGCCGGGTGCCCGGCGGGTTGCCACCACCAACTCGGGCAGGGAGCCCAAGGCCGTCAGCGGGGGAAGCACGGGTGCCTCTTCCAGGGTTTGTTCGCCCGGATCGGGGGGATGCTCGCTGTGGCGCAACCACACACCCCCACCCAGCACCAGCAGAATCAATAGCAACAGCCGTTCCGGACGACGCCACAGGTGTGCGCCCAGCCACTGCCCCAGGGTCATCACCCGGGCTTGTGTTACCATTCCGTGTTGTCCTTTATTCAAGATCGATCATGTCTCCTTGCGTGGTTATCATTCCCGCCGGCGGTTCGGGAAGCCGGTTTGGTGGTCCGGTTCCAAAGCAATTCTCCCTGCTCGATGGGGTTCCCCTTCTGCATCATACACTCCGTATTTTTGATGCACACCCGCGCATTTTCAAGATTTATCCCGTACTCTCCGCCCTGCCCGAGGATCTCGGTCTGGCTTGGCCCTTCTCTTCCACGCGGGTCCAACCCCTGGCCTGCGCCGGCCCCACCCGGGCCCAAACCGTGCTCAATGCCCTCCAATCCCTTCAGTCCCTTCATCCGCCGGACACCTGGGTGCTGGTCCATGATGCCGCCCGCCCCTGCCTGTCCCGCGCCGCACTCGACCGATTGATCCAGACCCTGCAGGGCGACCCGGTGGGCGGACTGTTGGCCATTCCCCTGAGCGACACCCTCAAGCGCCAGAACGATCACGACTGCGTGGCAACCACCCTGGATCGTACCGGACTGTGGGCAGCCCAGACCCCCCAGATGTTTCGTCTGGGAAGTCTGCTGGAAGCCCTGCGCGCTCACCCCGCCGCCACAGACGAATCTTCCGCACTGGAGGGCATGGGCCTCGAGCCTCGTCTGGTCATGGGAGAAATCACCAATCTGAAGGTCACCTGGCCCGCCGACCTGATATTGGCCCAAGCCATCCTGGAGGTTTGCCATGCGCATCGGTCAGGGATTTGACGTACACGCTCTGGTGCCTGGACGTCCGCTCATCCTGGGCGGCGTAACCATCCCCTTCGAGCGGGGACTGGAGGGGCACTCCGATGCAGATGTCCTGCTCCATGCCATTTGCGATGCCTTGCTGGGTGCCGCGGCACTGGGCGATATCGGACATCATTTTCCGGACAGCGACCCAGGCTGGAAAAATGCCGACAGTCGTGTCCTGCTCCGCGACGTTTATCGACGCGTCAGGGAAGGTGGGTATCGTTTGGGCAATCTGGATGCCACGCTGATCTTGCAAGCGCCCAGGGTGGCACCCTATCTGGCGCAGATGCTGGACCACCTGGCCGCCGATCTCGAAACGCCGCGCCCGCAAATCAACTTGAAAGCCACCACCACTGAAAAACTGGGGTTTACCGGACGGGGTGAAGGCGTCGCAGCACAGGCCGTGTGCCTGCTCATGCCGCTCTGATTTTAAAGATCGAGCCAATGTCCCAGGCGCTGGCGCTTGGTTTCCAGGTAGGCACGATGTTCTTCGTCCACTGCCACTTGTAAGGCCACCCGTTCCACGATTTCCAGTGGCGGCTGTTCCAACTGGCGAATCTTGTCCGGATTATTGGTCAACAAACGCAGTTGGCGCACCCCCAGGGTAGTCAATATCTCCACTACGCCTTCATAACTGCGGGCATCCACGGGAAGGCCCAGATGCAGATTGGCATCCACCGTATCCAATCCCTGATCCTGCAAGGCATAGGCCGCCAACTTGGCCCGTAACCCGATCCCGCGCCCTTCCTGTCCGCGCAGATACACGAGCACCCCGGCCTGGGCCTGCCCCAGCAATTCCAGGGAACGCGCCAACTGGGGTCCACAGTCACAACGACGGGAGAACAGGGCATCCCCGGTGAGACATTCGGAGTGAATCCGCACCAGCACGCCGGGTGTGCCGGCCACATCCCCCCGTTTGAGCACCAGATGTTCTTCGCCCTGCACGGAAAACACCCGGGCGCTGAATTCGCCATGAACCGTTGGCATCCGCACCCAAGGCATCGCGGAAGAATCGAAGGACATCCATAAACTCCAGAAATTGATGAAAAACCCATCAAAAGAGGCATTCTAACAAATCCCTGCGCTCCCCATTCAGGAACGCAGGCGCAGCAGCCCCACCAGAAACGCACAAAAGAGGGAAAAAACCAGAGCAGCATGGGGCCAGGGTCCCCAGGGCAGCCGCTGCCAGAGACTATCGCTGGCCAACATCGCCCCCCCCACCTGGGCGAGCAGGGCAGCGCCCAGCACCACCACCCAGGGAAATCGTTCGAAGAGACGCAGCAACAGGGAACTGCCCATCACCACCAGGGGCAAACTGGTGAGCAAACCCAGAATGAGCAGCAGATGATCGCCGCGCGCCACGCCCGCCAAGGAAAGTACATTATCCAGACTCATGAACACATCGGCCACCAGAATGGTACGAATGGCCCGCCAGCGCCCTTGCACCGGAGACTCTCCGATCTCCGAAGGTGCTTCAGGTGCCCCCAACCCGTAGGACACCCACAGAAGCACCGCGCCACCCAACAGTTGAATCCCCGGCCAGGCCAACAGGGAGGTGGCCAATAATGTCAACCCAATGCGCAATCCCACCGCGCCCAGACTGCCCCACCACAGGGCGATGCTGCGTTGGGCCGGCTCGAGCCGACAGGCTGCCAGGGCAATGACCGCTGCATTATCCCCGCTCAGGATCAGATTGATGAGGATGATCTGTCCCAGAGCCAGCCAGAACGTCATGTCCATGGGAGGATCAGGAAGGTCTCACGGTCAGAACGATCTTGCCGGTATGGGCACTGGATTCCATCAGTTCATGGGCCAGGGATGCGTGTTGCAGGGGGAAAGTCTGGTGAATCACCGGCTGGATGAGTTTCTGGTCCAGCAGCGGCCAGATGCGTGCCTGAAGTTGCCGGGCAATTTCACCCTTGAACCCGGTGGAACGGGAACGCAAGGTGGAACCCGTAACCGTCAGACGGCGGCGCATCAGATCGGCCAAATCCAGTTGTCCCTTGGAACCCCGCAGGAAGGCAATCAGTACCAGCCGTCCATCCTCTGCCAGCGCCTTGATTTCCCGGGGCAGATAATCCCCCCCCACCATATCGAGAATGACATCGACCCCCCTACCCTGCGTGACCTCCCGGATCACCTCAAGGAAATCTTCTTCCTTGTAATTGATGGCGCGCTCGGCCCCCAGGTCCACACAGGCCGCACATTTTTCGGCAGACCCCGCCGTGACGAAAACCCGATGTCCCAGGTGATGCGCCATCTGAATGGCGGTGGTCCCGATGCCACTGGACCCTCCCTGCACCAGCAGGGTTTCTCCGGGTTTGAGCGCGGCTCGTTCAAACACATTGCTCCAGACAGTAAAGAAAGTCTCGGGCAGGGCCGCCGCCATGATTGCGGTAAAGTCCCGGGGCCAGGGCAGGCAGGTCAAGGCCGGCGCCACACAATATTCGGCATACCCTCCACCGGCCAGCAGGGCACAGACCCGGTCTCCTTCCTCCCACAGGGTCACGCCTTCGCCCACTGCCATCACTTCCCCGGCCACTTCCAATCCCGGCAGGTCAGAAGCATCGGGCGGCGCGGGATAAAACCCGGCGCGTTGAAAACAATCCGGGCGATTGACCCCTGCCGCTTCCACCCGAATCAAAACCTCCCCCAATCCCGGGCGCGGCACGGGACGATGGTTCCAAACCAGAACCTCCGGCCCCCCCGCCCTGGAAATTTCCACACACCCCATATTCACCGGTACATCCCACATAATCCTTTCCCCCCTGAAGAGATCCTCCGGGCGAGTCACTCGCCCATCCTGCAGGCGGAGCATAGCATGTCTGTGGGATAATCCGCCCATGATCCCCCCTAACTCCCCTGTCTGGCCCAGGGATACATGGACAGCTCGTCCTTTGCGCTCAAACCTGTCCCAGGCCCATCGAAACTGGCTGACCACGCCGGATTCCCTCACGTCCGCCCTCAAAACCGTCTGCCCCCGGTTTCAGGTCAAAATCCTGGAAACCGGCACCCGCTTTCCCTTTCCCGACGAGGCGCGTCTGCTCAAAATTTCCTGTCACCAACAGGTCTGGAGCCGTGAAGTCCTGTTGTGCAACGGGGCGTTGCCCTTGGTTTTTGCCCGTAGCATCCTGTCCCTGAGGGACTTGCCGCGCGCCTGGCCCACTCTGGATGCCCGTGATCCTCGCCCCCTCGGGGAGTTCCTCTTTACCGATGCCCGGATCCGGCGTACCCCCCTACATTTCCAAAAACTTTCCCTGAACCACCCCCTCCGTGTACGACTGGACCGGTTTCCCCTGGACTTGCCCCCCTGGGCGCGCCGTTCCCTGCATGTGCGTCAGGGATCCGCCTTGCTGGTCACCGAAATTTTTCTCACACTCCCCCCCCACCGTTCCGACCCTGCCCAGGCACTGTCTTTTTTTGCATAACCTTAAGGTTTTCTTATATACTTGGGATGTTCAATCTGCTACTCCCATACCCCATCAAACTTTCGGCCTCAAGGATTTATGTCTGAAAAAATAAAAGTTCTGGTGGTGGACGATCACGCCATCATTCGCAAAGGCATCACCCAACTCCTCCGTGACACCGAAGACATGGAAGTGGTGGCTGAAGCACAAAACGGGGCGGAAGCCCTGCAATTGATTCGGGACAATGCCTATGGCGTCGTCTTGCTGGACATCAGCATGCCCGGCGAACATGGCATCGACGTACTGATCAAGATCAAGGACCTCAAACCCAACCTGCCGGTCCTGATCCTCAGCATGTATCCCGAGGATCAGTACGCCATCCGTTCTCTCAAGGCGGGTGCCGCCGGGTACATCAACAAACAGGATGCCCTGAGCCAGATGGTGATTGCGATTCGCCAGGTTTCCACCGGACGCAAGTACATCAGCAGCGAACTGGCCGTTCAACTGGCGGAGAACCTGACTCATCAAAATCAGGATCTCCCCCAT
Source organism: Ferrovum myxofaciens (assembly GCF_000735045.1). Lineage (GTDB taxonomy): Bacteria > Pseudomonadota > Gammaproteobacteria > Burkholderiales > Ferrovaceae > Ferrovum > Ferrovum myxofaciens. Next base: position 3,458 of record NZ_JPOQ01000032.1, on the reverse strand, counting down.
CAGACCCTGTCTCACCGCGAATACCAGACCCTGTGTCTGATCGCTTCCGGGAAAAAATTGAGTGAAATTGCCGGAATCATGATCCTGAGCGCTAAAACGGTGAGCGTCTACCGGGCCCGTCTTCTGGAAAAAATGAAAATGCGCACCAACGCCGAGTTGATCCATTATGCCATCACGCACCATCTGGTTCCCTGATCCTCCCTCAGTGGACGAAAATCGATTCCACTGCCTTTTCCAGCACCTGAACCAGCGTACGCGCCAGCACCCCCCCCACTGAAAACTGGGGATCATCCAGCGACCCGGCAATGGGCAGATTCACCATGATCCTGCCCTGGGGATCCTGCAGCAGGGAAACTGCCAACGCCACGGGAAAGTGGGTGATTCCGGGACTGGCCACCGGTTTTCCAAAAGTCAGTTCATTCAACACCAGGTGATTGGTGGCTTGCAGGTCATGATTCCGGACCGAATAATGCGCATCGAAGGACAATTTCCCCCGTTCGATGTCATACCCCACATATTTTCCTGAATAGGGACTGAACTGCATCAGATCCATTCCAGTCACCTGAGCCGTCATGTCCAGAAACAGATTCTGCGCCAGCGGATTGATCTGTCCTTCAATCAACAACGGGGCATCATGAACCCGTCCACGCAATTCCAGACGGGCCGTGGTATTTTCCGCCGAGGACAGTCCCTCGATTTTTCCGCCCAGACGGGTGAGATTGGCTTTATAGGGGGGATGCACATAGTCGTCCCGATAGTGGATCGTCCCCCCCTGCAAGGTGACTTTGCGGATCACCACCGCCGCCTGCGCAACCACCGATGAACTCTCGGGCGGGGAAGATCCTGCGGATTTTGGCACCGAGGGAGAGGGAGAAGAGACGGGCAAGGGATTCAGCAAATTCACCCAGTTCAGGGTAGCATCCGGCAAGAGGTGGAGCCGGACATAAAAATCGCTGAGCGCTACCTGATCCAAGCGCAAACGCAGGGGATTCAAGGTGGCCTCCCCCTGTGCAAACAGAGTCTTGCTGCGCCACAGCCACTGACCGCGGCGCCCTTCACGTACCGCCAACTCATCGGCCTGAGCCTGCCCTCGATAGCGCACTTGCCAAACCTGGGGCGAAGAGAAAGACCCATCCAACACCCCCTCCAGGGATAACTGCCCGCTTTCCAACCGAACCTGTGCATAGCGTGCCAACCAGGGCTGTACCGGTCGTAAATCCAGATGTTGGGCATGCACGGTCAAGTGCGCCCCCTGTGCCCTCAGGTCCACGGGACCGGCAATTTGAAGACGGCCCTGCGCCCCCACCTGCAATGTCAGCGACAGGGGCAGTGGAGTCCGCACGGAAACAGGCCAGGCCAGTTTTTCCACGGTTCCCTCGAGTTTGCTCAGCGGCAAAGGGGGAAACGCCGCTTCAGATACCCCCACCGGGCGAATCTGCCCATCATGCCCCATCAGGTGAATCACTCCAAAATTCACCGCCCCCCCGTTATAGCGCACACTCGGGGCGCTCAACTGGACATCTTGCAGGAGGATCTCCAGGCCGGCGACCCGCCCCTTGATCTGAGGAACGGATAAGCGAAGTCCGCTCAATTCTCTCTGCAATGCGCCCCAGTTAGGACCCCAAAAGGCAAAGTGCGTGGTCAGAGCACCGGGAGAAACCGAGCACGACGGAATCCAGGGCGCCAGATCAAGTCCCTGTACGGACAAGTCTCCTTCTCCTCTCAATTCCGAGGAAAAAGGACGAATCCGTGCCTTCAGGTCAAGGGAGGCACCATCCACCTCGGCATGAAGAGAAGGGGATAGCCAGGAGTCTTTATCCCGAAGCCGGGAAAACAGTTGAGGCAAGTGGAATTGAAGATTGCGAATATCGTGATGGGTATCGCTCCCCTGATCCCACACCGATCCTTCGCCGCGCAGGATCCGGACCTTTTCCACGACAAAAGGGAACCCACCGCCGGAAGAGGGTCCTGCCAGACTTGCCAGGTTCCATTCTCCCGCAGGATTACGTACCAAATGAACCACGGGATGGGTCAGGGTCAGTTCATCGATGACAGGGAGGAGACGCAGGCCCGAATGGAGCGCCAGGGACGCTTCCAGATCCTCAAGCCCCAGAACGAGAGTCTGCCCATCGGCTTCGTAGAGCCTAACCCCATGCACCTGGACCCGAAAAGGAAAAATCTCCACCTTGAGCGAGCCGATCTCCAACCGGTGATGGGTCTCCTCTGCCCAGTGTTGCGCTTGCCGGTGGATCACCCCAGGCAACCACTCAGGCATGGTCAGCAAGCCCACCAACAAGCCGCCCAAGAGGATCCCCAGCCCCCACCCTAACTGGCGCATGATTCAAACAGCCTTCAAGACGACCCCGCAGTGTTCACTACGGTCATCCGCACCGGAATCCCCTGAGCCACACTACGCCCCACCGTACAAAATTCTTCAAACTGACCCAGGATACGGTCAAGATGGGCATACTTCGTCAGACCCTCTGGACTCACTGGGGTTTTCCACCCATATCCAAAGGTTTTCCCTGCGCCAGACTGGTCACATACACGGTCAGGGCCGTCAGTTCATCACTGCCATAAGCAGGCGCCTTGCCCTGGAGGGCCATGCCCACACAGCCCCGAATCTGGTCCTGCAACGTAAACACCCGCCCCGCCTTCGCCTTGTAACGGGGAAAGATGGCCGCTGCATTGGTCAGACTGGGAATGGCTTGGCCGTCGGGACGACGTCCTGGTCCCACCCCGCCATTGCGATGGCAGGATTCACAAAAGGCGCCATTCCCGTCAAAGGTTGCATGACTGAACAGATCTTTCCCCTGTTGCGCCACCTTGTCCAACTCGGGATCCAGTCCCGCCCCCTGGGCCACCACCATCCAGCTTCCCAACACCAACCCCAGTAACCCCTTGATGTTCGTTCTTCCTGTCATGATCTTCCCTCCGAAATTGAAACCAATGATTTTTTCACCCTTGAACCCATCGTATTTCCGTCTTGACAGAGGGGGGTCCGCCACTCCTGTTGCAAACAATTTTCGATGCAGTGATGATACCCGAATAGTAATGACGACACCTTCATCGCGCCCATAAACGGTGAGGTACCTCACTTGGCGATCCCCAAGAACACGGCCAGGCAACGCTCAACTTCCGTCATCACCACCCCATCGATGCGTCCAAAGGCCTGACCCAACTTGTCCCGCTTCACGGTCATGGCTTTGTCAATCATCACCTGCGAAGGCTTATTCAAGCCATTCTCGGCACTTGGCTGAATAGGGGTACGTAGCAAAGGAGCAGCAACCAGCGTGCTTGTCATCGGTAACACCGTAACAGTTGCGTGCTCGCCAAATTGATCGGCCTGAATTACCAAGGCGGGTCTTGGTTTACCAAAGTCGCCTTGCATGACAATGGTTACAAAATCACCCCGCATCATTCCGTCCAGCCTTCCATGTCCGCCAAGGCTTCATCCA